>CAJASG010000513.1 GCA_903944555.1 uncultured beta proteobacterium | reverse complement strand
GAAGTACAGGGTGCGCCAGGCCCACAGCGCGCCCTGCGTGCCAAACGGCCAGCGCAAGGCCTGGGCGGTGTTGGGCTGCTGAACCGGGGACAGGGTTTGCAGATAGGCCCACAGCGCATCGGAATCTGCACGGGCCATGCGGGTGAAGCTGGGGTACGGAAAGGCCGGGTTCAGCAACCGCCCGTCCTTGGAGCGGCCGTGGTGCATGGCTTGCCAAAAGTCATCGGCCGTCCACGCGCCCAGGCCCGTCGCCCTGTCCGGTGTCAGGTTGCTGGAATACACGGTGCCGAACGGAGTTTCAATGCCCCGTTGTCCGGCATACCCGGCGCCACCGGGCGTGGTGTGACAGGCGGCGCAGTTGCCGACGCGTGCCAGATAGGCGCCCTGCGTGACCAAGGCGGACTGCGCCGTGGGCTGGCTGACAGGCACGGTGGAGCGCAGGGGTTCGGGCGCACCGGCGCAGCGCACGGGCTTGGCGCCGGGTGGACGCGGTGGAAACGCGGTGGCAGGTGAATGGTTTGCCGGCACCGGCTGCGCCGCCAACCAGTGGCTCAGCGCGGCGACATCACTTTCGCTCAAGGCCGCCGCAATGTCGGCCATGCAATCGGGTGGGGCAGCGCGCCGTTGGTGCGTGCGCCAGCCGCCCAGTTGCGCATTCAGGTAGTCCCGCGGCAAGCCCAGGAGGCCGGGCACATTGGGGGCCGTCCCGGTTAGTGCCGTGCCGTGGCATTGCTGGCACGGCGGAATGTTTCGGCTGGCGTCGCCGACGGTGGCCAGGGCCTTGCCTCTGGCCAGTACCGCTGCGGGGGCTACGGTGGGCGCAGGCGTGGGATACGGGACGTTCAGGGCTGCAAAGTACTGCGCCATCTCCAACAAATAGGCATCGCTCAACGGCGCCAGTAGGCCTTGCATCAGCGCATAGTGTCGTCTGCCATCGCGCAAATTCAGTAATTGCTGGTACAGGTATCCGGCGGGCTTGCCGGCTAGCCGGGGGTAGTACCCATCATGGCCTGCACGCCCCTGGTCGCCATGGCATGCGGTGCACGCCCGGGTGCGCTGGGCCATGGAGTCTTCAAACGGAGCCGCGGCGGTGGCAACCAGCGATACCAGACCGAGCAGACCTCCCAACAGATATTTGTACATGAAATTAGGGGTCAAATCGACATCAAACACCCGCTGAATGTGCGCGGACAGCTCCTAAATATATAGCACAAATGTAAAGGGCCCAGACCGGTTTGCAACAGTCTGGGCCCTTTGCAGGAGCGGGACCGTGTCCCGCCCTCATTCAATCACCTCTTAGCCGCCGAACATTTCACGGTTGCTCATTCCGGTAAATTCATCTTTGGTATCGCGGGCATCCAAGCTGCGCTGCGCGGCCACGGCCTCGGCACGCACTTGAGCACGGGTCTTGGCTTCGGCGGGGATATTCGCGGCCATGGCTTGGCCAGTCACCAAGGTAACGAGGGCAAGAGCAATTGCGGCGGTGTAAGTTGTTTTCATGATGTGAGTCCTTGTAAAGTTAAAGATCCTGACCGGTCGGCGGTATGTCGTCTGGGCAGTATCGAAGCGGCGTTTTAAAGGTTCGTCTCGTCGATGGGTGAACTTTAATGTTTCTATTTCAAAAGAGAAATATCCGTTTCATCACCGATACATTGCCAAATTGACAATAATCACACCCTTGTTTTCACTACAAATTGCTCTATGGACCGTTTGATGTCAATGCGTGTTTTTCAGCGCGTGATCGACGAGGGCGGCTTTGCCGCCGCCGCGCGGGCGCTGGACATGTCTCCCGCCGTGGTGACCCGGCTGGTGGCGGATCTGGAAGACCACCTCGGGACCCGTTTGCTGCACCGCACGACGCGCCGCCTCTCGCTCAGCGATGCTGGCGAAACCTACCTGGGCCGGGTGCGTGCCATCCTGCAGGACATTGATGAGGCCCACGTCATGGCCAGCGCCCACACCAAAGAGCTGGCGGGTGTGCTGCGCGTGCTTGCACCCCCCGTGTTGGCTACCCATGTATTGGCGCCAATGTTGGTGGAATTCAGACAGCTCTACCCCAAGATTCGGCTCGATATCACGGTGGAATCGTTCAAAGAACCACCAATTGAGGACTATGACATTACCCTGCTGGCCACCGATGCAAGCTTTGACGGCAATGTGATTGCCCGCAAGATCAGCTCCTTTGATGCCATTTTTGTTGCATCACCGGGTTACCTGCGGCGTAAAGGCACGCCACTGGTGCCCACTGACCTGATTCAGCATGACTATTTGCGATTCAAGTCACCGGGATTGCACCCCAGGCTGCTGCACCTGTTCCATGGCAATCAACCCGATCAGCGGTTAGATCTGGAACTGGAGCCCGTAATCTGGGCCAATCACCCGGATACCCTGATGCGTGCGGCCCTGGATGGCGCTGGCATCACCTCAACGACTGTGAACCTGGTTGCTTCCAGCCTTGCCAGCGGTGCGTTGGTGCGGGTGCTATCACCCTGGATCACCGGGCAGATCACCCTGTACGCGGCATTGCCCAGCCGAAAGTTCATGCCCCAGCGCACCCGGGTGTTTCTGGACTACCTGACCGAGCTGGCCCGACTGCACATGGCCCAAGCCCTTAGCACCTAGTTGCCCTGAGCCCAAAGTAGCGTAGATGTATTGAAAAAAAGACATGCCCCAAACGCATGTTGCGTTTGGGGGGGGGTGCTTTGCAGCTAGGTCCCTCGTGAGGTCCTTGCTGCGATTGCCTGTGG
>CAJASG010000512.1 GCA_903944555.1 uncultured beta proteobacterium | reverse complement strand
GTAAGCGGTACCGTAGATCACATGCGCGTCAGGGGAGGCGTAAGCGCGGATGGTGTTCATAGCGAGCTTGGATTCGGACAGCTTCAGGCTGCCCTTGGCGGCCGTGATCAGCACCAGCACGCCCTTGGCGCCCGACAGGTCAATGCCTTCAAGCAGTGGGCAGGCCACGGCTTGCTCCGCAGCAATACGCGCACGGTCTGGGCCGCTGGCTACTGCCGTGCCCATCTTGGCCTTGCCGGGCTCGCCCATGACGGTGCGCACGTCTTCAAAGTCGACGTTCACATGGCCGGGCACATTGATGATTTCCGCAATACCGCCAACCGCGTTGTTCAGCACGTCATTGGCGTGGGCAATAGCCTGGTCCTGAGTGACATCGTCGCCCAGCACTTCTAGCAGCTTTTCGTTCAGCACCACGATCAGCGAGTCGACATTGGCTTCCAGGTCGGACAATCCGTTGTCGGCGTTGCTCATGCGACGGCCGCCTTCAAACTCGAACGGTTTGGTCACCACACCCACCGTCAAAATTCCCATTTCCTTGGCGATGCGTGCAATCACCGGTGCCGCACCCGTTCCGGTGCCACCGCCCATGCCCGCGGTGATAAACAACATGTGCGCGCCTTCAATGGCAGTACGAATGTCTGCCTCTGCCAGCTCAGCAGCTTCGCGTGCTTTTTCCGGCTTGCTGCCGGCGCCAAGACCGCTGGTGCCGAGCTGAATGGTCTTGTGTGCGGTGCTGCGGCTCAATGCCTGGGCATCGGTGTTGGCACAGATGAATTCAACACCGCCTACGGCCGTGTTGATCATGTGCTCGACGGCATTGCCGCCGCCGCCGCCCACGCCAATGACCTTGATTTGCGTGCCTTGGTTAAACGCTTCTTCTTCAAATAATTCGATGGCCATGTTGTATTACTCCTGAGGTTTCAATTTAAATTTCGTGTGAATGTGGGATGTCAATTGCGGTGAATCCAGCCTAAGAGGGTGGACCCACACTTCGCATTCGCCAATGCGGGCTACCGCGTGCCAGCCATATTTTGTTTTTCATGGTCAGAAGTTCCCTACGAACCAGTCTTTGACCTGGCCGAATGCGGTCTTCATCGACCCGTTTTTTTGTGCCACCTTGTAGCCGCGCATGCGTCCCATGCGGGCTTCTTCCAACAAGCCCATTACGGTGGCCGCACGCGGCTGGGCCACCATGTCGGCCAAGGCACTGGAGTATTTGGGAATGCCACGGCGCACGGGTTTGAGGAAGATATCCTCCCCCAACTCGACCATGCCCGGCATGATGCAACTGCCACCGGTGAGCACAATGCCCGAAGACAAAACTTCTTCAAAGCCGGACTCGCGCATCACCTGGTTGACCAGGGAGTAGATTTCCTCAATGCGTGGCTCAATCACACCGGCCAACGCCTGGCGGCTCAGCATGCGCGGGCCGCGGTCGCCCAGTCCCGGCACTTCAACCTGGGTCTCGGGGTCCACCAGCATTTGCTTGGCATGCCCGTATTCCACCTTGATGTCTTCGGCATCCTTGGTGGGGGTGCGCAGGGCCATGGCAATGTCGCTGGTGATCAGGTCGCCGGCGATCGGGATGACGGCGGTGTGGCGAATGGCCCCGTTGGTGAAGATCGCCACATCGGTGGTGCCAGCTCCAATATCCACCAGGGCAACACCCAATTCGCGCTCGTCGGCGGTTAGCACCGACAGGCTGCTGGCCAGCGGGTTGAGCATCAGCTGGTCCACTTCCAGGCCACAGCGGCGCACGCATTTGATGATATTTTCGGCCGCGCTCTGGGCGCCGGTGACGATGTGCACCTTGGCTTCCAGCCGTATGCCGCTCATGCCGATGGGCTCTTTCACATCCTGCCCGTCAATGATGAACTCCTGCGGCTCCACCAACAGCAAGCGCTGGTCGGTGGAGATGTTGATCGCCTTGGCAGTTTCCACTACGCGGGCCACGTCGGCGGCGCTCACTTCGCGGTCCTTGATGGCCACCATGCCACTGGAATTGATGCCACGGATGTGGCTGCCGGTGATGCCGGTGTAAACACGCGTGATCTTGCAGTCGGCCATCAGCTCCGCTTCCTTCAGGGCCTGCTGGATGCTTTGCACGGTGGCGTCGATGTTGACCACTACGCCACGCTTGATGCCGTTGCTGGGGGCCACGCCCAGGCCTGCCAGCTTGAGCTCGCCGCCGGGCATGACCTCGGCCACCACCACCATAACCTTGGCGGTGCCGATGTCCAGCCCTACAACGAGATCTTTGTATTCTTTTGCCATGTGTACACCTGATGTATTTACTGAGCTATTTTTTTGGGCCATCGGCACTGAGCGTACTCACGCCCCGCAACCGGATGGCATACCCGTTTTCATGCCGCAAATCGGCCGATTCCACCGTGTTGACCTGCCGCCCATACCGAGTGGTTACCTGCGTCAAGGTTTTCAAAAACCGATTTGTCCGGGCCACGATTTCATCCACGGTGCCGCGACCGAGCTCAATCACGGCCCCGGTGTCCAGCCGCGCGCGCCAACTGCCGCCACCCGACACTTCGAAATGCTCCACGGGCAGTTCCATCTGTTCGAACAAGGGTGCCACGGCACCGTACATCGCCAGCACCTCCGCGCCCTGACCTTCCGGCCCATTGAGCCGGGGCAGCATGTCCTGCTCCACCTCACCCACATTGGCTTCAAACACTTCGCCATAGCTGTTGATCAGCCTTGACTCACCATCGCCGCCCCAATAGGCCACCGCTTGGTGCTCTTGCAAAACGACCAGCAGGCGGCTGGGGAACTGGCGGTGCACAACGGCACGACGCACCCAGGGTGCGGCCTCGAATGCGGTACGCACCCGGGCCAGGTCGACCGTGAAAAACGTGCCCGACATGCGGGGCGCCACATTGGCGCGCAGCGTGAGTGCGTTGTTATGGCTCACCTGACCCGTCACCGAAATGCCACGGATATCAAACGTCGGCAAACGCGAAATCCAGCGGGCGGTGGCGACCACACTCAGGGCGGCAAACGTCAGCAACAAGACCAGCGAGGTCATGTTCATCAGTTTGACGTCCAAGGGGGTTGCCACCGTGGGACTCATGCAATGCCACCCGCATCGGTGGCGGTGCTTTGCAGCAGGCGCACACACAGGTCTTCGTAGCTGACGCCAGCCGCCCGGGCCGACATCGGCACCAGCGAATGCCCGGTCATGCCGGGCGAGGTGTTGATTTCCAGCAAGTAGGGTTTGCGGGTGCGGGCGTTGATCATCACATCGGCCCGCGCCCAGCCGCGGCAGCCCAGCACCGCGTAGGCGCGGCACACCATGGCGGCAATGGCAGCTTCTTCGCCCTCAGGCAGTCCGGCAGGCACCAGGTATTGCGTGGTGTCGGTGAAATACTTGTTCTGGTAGTCGTAGTTGCCATCGGGTGCCACGATGCGAATCAGGGGCAAGGCATAGGGCTGGTCGGCCGGGCCCAGCACCGGGCAGGTGACCTCGTCGCCAGCAATAAATTGCTCACACAGCACCTGCGCATCGTGCTGCGAGGCCAGGGCGTAGGCGGCGTCGCATTGGTCCAGCGACATCACCTTGGTCAACCCGATCGTGGAACCTTCGCGGGCGGGCTTGACGATCATGGGTGCGCCCAGCTCGACAAAAGCCGCGCGGGTTTGGGCGGCACTGGTGACCTGGTTCCAGGCCGGGGTGGGCAAGCCTTCAAAACGCCAGATGCGCTTGGTCATGACCTTGTCCATGGAAATGGCGGAGGCCATCACGCCGGAGCCGGTGTAGGGGATGCCCATGAGTTCCAGCGCACCCTGCACCGTGCCATCTTCCCCAAAACGACC
>CAJASG010000511.1 GCA_903944555.1 uncultured beta proteobacterium | reverse complement strand
TGTTGTCCGACCCCGCCTGTGCAACGTAGACATAGCCCGCACGGTCGGATTGCACCGTCAGGTCAAGTGCGTCCCTGCCAATTTTTAACTTGCTCTTGCCGGTGCTGACTTGCACCCGGCGCTTGGCATCGCGCTGGTCAAACATCTGGCGCAAAGCCTGTTCGCCAGTCAAAGGCGGCGCTGCCACGGCCAGCGGCGCTGAGACAGGAGCAGGCGCGGACGCAACCACAGTGGGTACTGAAACTACCGGCGCGACGGGCGATGCTTGCGCAAACCAGGCGGGCACAAAGCCGGCGTTCCCGTTCAGGACCAAATGGTGCGGTTTGTAGTTTGGATCGTTGACCATGCGCTGGTTGATCTTTTCCTGGGCACAGCTTTTGATTTCCTCCATGCTGGTGGCCCCCGAGTTGTCCAGGTCTTTGGCGTCGCGCAGCATGCAGTCCCGCATGTATTGGGTGGCCAGCCCGCCTTTGAGCTCGTCGTCGAAGCTGATTTCGTTGTCGCGTGCGGCGCTAACGTGGATGATGTCCTGCGGCAGCGCGCCCTTGGTTTGGGTTTCCTGCAGCAAGCCACGGGTCTTGATGTTCACCGGCCGACCACATTCTTGCGAGATGTTGGCAAATTTGGGGCGCAGCGAACCTTCGTCATTCGCGTTGGTGAAGCCACGCGTGCGCACACTGGAGGCCGCTTGCACCACACCGCCGGAATGGCAGGCGTCGTACATCACAAACAGCTTGTCGGTTTTGTTGGTGATGGTCTTGAGCAAGTCGGCCATCTCGTGGTTGGTGATCATCCCGCTTTGGCCGCCCTCGTAGGCCAGCAGCGCCTCCACGCACCCGCCGGCCACAGGGTCGTTGTAGCGGGTGCCGTGGCCGGAGAAGTGAATGAAGACCCGGTCCCCATCCAGCACCTTGTCGGTCAGGCCCTGCAGTGCCTTGCGAATGTTCTCGCCGGTGGCTTGCTCGTCTTGCAGGTACTCGATGTTGCGGTTTGGCACCTGCATGGCCTGGGCCATTTGGGTGGCAGATTGCTTGTCAATGCGTGTGCCGGGCAGTTGCGGGGTGGCGGGGTCGGCATACCGACCAATGCCAATGATCAGGGCGTGGCGGTTGACGCGGGGGGGCAGGCTGCGCACACCCAGGGTCAATGCAGTGTTGCCACTGGCCTCGCGTCCGCTGGCCAGGCCAGAGACCGGCGCACTTCCGGCTTGCAAACTCACCGCACTGGCACGCACCCAGCCGCGTTTTTTGGCCTCTACCAGCGCCCAACCACCTTCCACCCCCACCAGCCGCAGCGTGGCACCCGGGGCGATCGACTCCAGCACGGGCGCCGAGCCCAGCTTGTCGGCGCGCAACTCGGTGGCCCGCAACGCGGTCAACGCCTGACCCGGGGTGGTGCCCGTCCCGAGTTGCGCATGGGCTGCCCACGGTGCGCAGGTGCAAACCAGTGCACTGAGCAATGCCTGCCATTTATACAACTTCATGGGCTTGGTCTTTCATGGAATAGGGGGGTTCGGGCGACTCGGTGCTGTGTGGGGGGTTATGTGGAGTGCCCAGTGCGGCCCAGGCCTTGAAGACCTCCCGGGCCAGCGTGTCCCGGCTCAACGGCCCGTCCAGCAGCAAGGGCTCACCACTGCGGTGCGCCAGCCGCGCTAAGGCGGGCTCCAGTTGGCCGCGTGCCGCCAGCAGCGCATCCTTCGGCCCTACCACTGCGGCAAAGCGCGCCAATTCGGGCCAGCGCAGCGTCGCTGGCCAGCTGACACTGGAATCACACACCACCACGCGGCATTGGGGTGCGTGGCGCTCCACCACGTCAATCAAGCGGTCCAGCGTACCCTCCAGCCAGGCATCCTTGCGCTCCCAAGACCAAATCGCAAGCTGCTGCGCACCCGACGGGGGAGAGCACCAGTGGATGCGACGCAACCCGTTCCAAAACCGCAAGACCGCCAAAAACACCAAGGCCAGTCCAGCTGACAAATGCAGGTCGATAAAGATCGGCAATCCGTTCAAACTCAAATAGCTCACCCCCAGCAGCGCTGCAGGCAAGGTGAACAAGGCCGGGGCCAAAGACGCCACACTGTTGAACTGCACCCACAAGGCCAAACCGATGCACAGACTGATTGCCAGACCCGCCTGCAGCCAGCGGGGCAGCTCCGCCATGTGGCGCTGGTTCAGGGCATTGTCCAGCACCGTGGCCAGTGAATCGACGCCCGCTTGCATGCTGGACAGTGGGGTGGCATGAATGTCGTGCAGACTGGGCGCGGTGGCACCGATGATGACTACCCGGCCCTTGAACGGCGGCACGGCCGCCAAGGGCTTGTCGCCTTCCGCCAGTGCAAAGACATCGGCAAACGCCACGTGGGGATAGGCTGTGGTGGTTTTACGCCAGGCAATGAGCTCATTTTCATAGCCAAAAAGGCCTGCAGACCCCGTGGAATGTGCGCCAGCAGCTTCTGAATTGATAGCATTCAGAACACTCAGTGGCAGTGACTGGATGGCGCTGCCGTCGCGCAAGGGTTCGGCATAGCGGTAGCGGCGCAGCACACCGTCCGGGTCCACATAGCCGTTGTTAAAACCCAAGCGCCCGCTGGCCACCGCCGGGAGCGCAGGGGGAATCAAGGCGACGGTGGAGGGCCTCAGGCTTGGCGGCGTGGCCCCGGTCAGCGCGGGAGGCAACCACAAGCCGGGGAGCGCGTCGCGCGTAATTTGGCTGACCCCATCGTTGCTCGGCGGCAATCGCACCACGGAAAAATGGCTGTGTGTGCTGCGCCGTGCGGCTTCATTGAACGCTGCATCGCCACCCGGGCTGAGTCGATCCGCGTCTGAGAACAGGACATCCCACACCACTGCGGCCGGGTTTTGCTGCTCGATGTGTTCCAGTACTGTGGCCAGGGTGTCGCGCGGCCAGGGCCAGCGGCCAAACTCCCGGCCCATGCGGGCCAGCGAGGCTTCGTCAATATCCACAATGACAATGCGCGGATCCGGCGCGGCCACCACCACGCGGGCACGCACCATGGCGTCATAAGTGGATTGGGCCAAGCCGCCGGTGAGCTTTAATACAAAAACATCCAGCAGCACCCAGGCAGAGAACAGCAACACCAGGCCCCATGTCACCCGCCGGGCGGGCAAGGCCCCCAAACGGCTGGCAATCGACTCCCACAACTTCATCGCTGGTGCTTTTCTGGAGAAAACTTAGCGTTGCGCCAAGCTCTCCGCGCCGTTCACCGAAAAGCTGGTGAGCTCATGGCGGTCGCGGCGGTTGATCTTGCCATTGGCTTTGCGCGACTCGTCGTCAAACGCCACGTACGCATGCAACTGCGGGGCGTACCACCCAGTGAATAACCAACGCCCGCTGTCGCCCGTGTTCTGAATTTTCCAGACCACATCAATCTCTACCCGCCAAGCGGTGAATTCGCCTGCAGGCGTTTTGACTTTCTCTTGCCCTTTGACCAGCATCGTGCCGGTGTCCTGCTCTTTTTCCGTGCGGCCATCGCTGAATTTTTTGTCCACCTCAAAGTTCAGATCGACCTTGGCACCGGCATGCAGTGCTGGGGGGACTTGGATAAAGCCAGCCGAATAGACCCGCTCGCGCTCGGCATTGCGGTCAAAGCGGGTATTGCCCTTGGCATCCCAGCGCACCGCCCCATCGTTTAACACCAAGGAGCCATCGGCCTGCACCGCGCTCACTTGCCGCGCGTAATTGCGCACCACTTCGCCTTTCTCCTTGTCCGCCACCTGGTAGCGCCAACGGTCTCCCAAGGTAAAGCCCGCACTGTTGCTGGGCAATGTGGGGCGCACGGGATTGCCCACGGGTGCGATCGCAACGCCCGCTTGGTTGTCCGCTTGCACCATGCTGTCACGGGCGGCGGCCATCAGTTTGGCATCCGCCAAGCTGAAGCTCTGCAGCACCGTACGCTCCCGCTTGAAGGGCTTGCCCGTATCGCGCTCGGTTATGGTTTGCTCGCTGGCCACGATGCGCTGCAACTCGGGCACAAACCAACTCACGGTCTCTTCCTGAATCTGTTCGGCATTGATGCTGAGCCCCTGCGTGATGCGGCGAATGCGCCACGCCATCACGGCACCCGCCTGTGTAGCAATTTTTTCTCGCGCCACGACCTCCAGCGTACCGCTGCCCGTGCCCTTACGGTCCTTGCCGTCTTTGAACTTGGCAACATACTCATAGGCCGCAGGCTCCTTCCACCCCAGCTGCAAGCGGGTGGGCAACTGGTGGTCGCGGGTGTAGGTGCGCTCGCGGTCCGCATCGCGGGAAAATTTGAGTTCACCTGTAGAGGTGTAAATTTTCGCGCCATCATTGAAGACGCCATCACCATTGGCGGCGACCGACGTCACCGCTTGGGTGTAAGTACCTTTGCGGTTCATCAACAAATCGTCGTAAGCAAAAGTCCACGTATCACCCACGGTGTAGCGCACCCGGGTGGGGCTACTTGCTGCGGGGGACTGCACTATGGTTGTTGCGGTCGCTGCGGGCACCGCCAACGTGGCACTGCTTGCACCAGTGGGGCCACCCCTGAAGTAGAAATCCCCCTCCATCGAGGTGGACTCCCAGGTAATTTGCTTGCCCTGCGAATCACGGCGCACGTTGGAGCGCACCTGTTTGAACACTTCTTCGGCCTTGATGCCGGGCTGGCGAATGGCCGCCAGCAGGTGCTGTGTGTAGAGCCCATTGGCACCCGCGCCATCGCTGGCGACACGCCCAGGCGAGGTGGCATAGGCGACCAAGGTGCCTACTGGCGCGTCCATTTGCGCAAGGCCCTGCGGACCGCCGCGCGTGCTGCGGGCAAAGGGGTTGTTGCGGCACGCATCGAGAATCATGATGTTGGCCACGTTGCCGGCAGCCTCCATCTTGTCGAGCACGGCCTGGGCATCCACCGCGCCGTAGGCGACCTCGTCTTCGTTCTCAATATTCGCGCCCACCGGAATCAGGTAGTTGCTACCTTTAATCTGCATGCCGTGCCCGGCGTAGTAGAACAAGCCGGTGCCACCGCCGCGCAGTTTGGCACCAAAGGCACGCAGGGCCGTGCCCATGGCCGCTTTGTCGGCATTTTCCAGCGTGGTCACGTCAAAACCCGACTCTTGCAGTGCCTTCGCGATGGCCCGGGCGTCGTTCACCGGGTTGGCCAACGGCCCCTCTTTGTAGGCCGAATTGCCAATGACCAGCGCCACGCGTTGGGTCGGGTTAGCACCAGGGGTGGCACCTTTCACCGCCTGCACCTGGAGATTACGCTGATCCGCCGCGCCTGGCTTGGTCTGCGCGTGGCCCGGATGGCCCAGATTCAGACACACCAGCGCCACTGCAAATGCTATTTTTTTCATAGCTGCTTGCGCAATATCCACGGGGTCTAGAGGCCTATTTGTCATATTTATCGCTGAATAAACACGACTCTATCCACCACAGAATCCCCGCGCGCATCGGCTTTCAGAATAATTTGGGCATCGTAGGAGCGCGCCGCCTTGAACTGGGCGTTGGCAGACATTTCCTTGGCCATTTTGGAGGCCGACCACAGCGCACTAATGGCACTGATGAGTAAAAACGGGTTCTTGGCGGTGACGCTGGATTTGGGCGGCACCACCTTTACCGTGCCGCCGCCGGCCTCGACCGAAGCCATCCAGTGCTGGAGCCGCTCTGGCAAGGCACTGGGGGTCACACGATCGTAAAAAGCAACATCGACTTTGGGCAGAGCCGCCGACAGCGAGCCCGCCAGCGCATGGTCAAAATTTTGCAGATCAACAAATTGGAGTTCAGCTTTGGGTGGCGCGGAACTTTGGACTATCGACGGGTTGGATTCGCATGCCACCAACGCCATCGCAGCGACCCATGCAAAGACCAGTTTTCGAGCGAGGTGTGTTTTCATGGAATTCGGGCTGTGAACGCAGGGGCGCAAATTTTGGAGTTTACTGCCAAATTCCTTTAAATCATCGATGATGTGTCGCTACAAGCCACAGCCCCGCAGCACCAAGGACACCACATGCTCGGTCGCGCGGTCATGGTCTTGGGGGGTGAGCGCTTCGCGGTCCAGCACGGCGCAGACCTGCACATCAAAGTCGGCGTAGGTTTGGGTCATGGCCCAGATGGAAAAGAACAGGTGCACCGGGTCCACCGGCGCCATCCGCCCGGCGTCCATCCATGACTGCACCACGGCGGCTTTCTCCCGCACCAACTGGCGCAGCTCGGTCGCCAGCAGGCCCTTGACCACCGGGGCACCGTGCAGCAACTCGTTGGCAAATACCTTGGAGCCATCCGGCCGTTGGGCGGACAGGTCCATCTTGGCGCGGATGTACTGTTCCAGCGCTGCGCGCGGTTCGGCTCTTGCGGTGATGCCGTGGGTGGGCACCAGCCAGTCATTCAGAATGCGCGCCAGCACCGCACGGTACAGCACGTCTTTGGAGCCAAAGTAGTAATGCAGATTCGCCTTGGGCAGGCCGCTGGTCTCGGCAATGGCGGCCATGGTGGCACCGCCAAAACCGGTGCGGGCAAAGACTTTCTCTGCCGCGGAAAGAATCAAGGCCTCATTCGTCTGGCGAATGAGGCCATTGGACGTGTCAGTGACTTTGCTCATTCACTGACCGTCAGCACGTGAACCCTGCGTTCACTTCTGGGCGGCTTCCCACACGATGTGCGAGTAACCCGCCTTGCCTGGGTCTTTCTTGATCACGGGTTCGCTGCCACCGGCCATCAGCACCTTGACGGTGCGCTCATAGGCGGCGGGCTCCAGGTAACCGATCTTGGGTGTACCGGCGTTGGTGATCAGCTTGGCCACGTTTTCCATCTGGCGCTTTTGCACTTTCATGCTGGAGCTGCCCGACATGTCAGCGGCGACCACGGCCTTGGCTGCCCCTTCAGGGTCTTTCACGGCGG
>CAJASG010000510.1 GCA_903944555.1 uncultured beta proteobacterium | reverse complement strand
TTGCATTTTTGCGCCAAGTGCATCCAGACGACACGCTTCTCGTTTCGCAAACCCTCACGCAGGCACATTCGCAGGAGCAGGCTTGGGCAATGGATTTCCGGCTGGTCCACCTGGAGTCAAAAGAAGTGGTGTGGGTACATGGTGAGGCGCAGTCCCAGGCTTTGGCCACAGGTGTTCAGGTTTGGAATGGCTATTTGACCGACATCACGACGGCCAAAAATGTGTCCGTGGAATTGCAGAAAGCCAAGGAAGACGCCGAATCTGCCAACCGTGCCAAGTCGGATTTCTTGGCCAACATGAGCCATGAAATTCGAACCCCCATGAATGGGGTCATCGGCATGACGGAGTTGCTGATGGACACGGAAATGGACGCGGAGCAGCGCGAATACCTGGGTATTGTGAAGTCCTCGTCCGAGGCCTTGCTGCGGGTCATCAACGACATTCTGGATTTTTCCAAAATCGAGGCCGGCAAGCTTCTCATTGAGAGTATTCCTTTTCACTTGGGGCGTGCAGTTGGCGATACCCTGAAAACCATTGCACTTCGAGCGCAGGAGAAAGGGCTGGAGTTGATCAGCGATATCGCCCCTGATGTGCCGATGGCTGTGGTGGGGGACCCTGGCCGCTTGCGCCAAATTTTGGTGAATATTATTGGCAATGCGATTAAGTTCACCAAAAAGGGGGAGATCGTGCTGCGGGTTTCGGTTGCGCCAGAGATTGACGGTAGCGTGCTGTTGCATCTGGCTGTGAGTGACACCGGAATTGGAATTCCAGCGGACAAGTTGGGGTCCATATTCGATGCCTTTTCACAAGAAGACAGCTCCATCACCCGTAAATATGGTGGTACCGGCTTGGGCCTTACCATTTGTGCGCGATTGGCCGAAGCTCTGGGTGGGCGCATTTGGGTGGAAAGCGAACTGGGCCGGGGTAGTGTGTTCCATTTCGACATGCGTGTGGGACTGGACACCGCGCCGCTAGAGCCTTCTGCGCCAGTCATCAGTTTCGTGGGGCGCCGTGTACTGATTGTTGATGACAACGACGTCAATCGACGGGTGATTGCCGGGGCCATGCAGGCCGCTGGAGTTTGGACCCACGACGTCCCCTCGGGGCAAGCCGCGCTGGAGTGGCTTGCCGCCCAAAGCGGTGCGGGCAAGCCATGTGACATGGTGCTGCTCGATGCCCAAATGCCGGAAATGGACGGGTTTGAAGTTGCTGAGCGTATCGGGCTGATGCCGCAATGTGCGCATGTCCCGATGGTCATGCTGTCCAGTGCCGGTATCAAGGGTGATGCCCAGCGCGCCCGTGCAGTAGGCATTGCTGGTTATCTCACCAAACCCATCGCGCGTGATGAGTTGCTGCAGGCGGTGGCCCAATTGCTTGCCCCCTCATCGAACCGGTCGAGTGAGTTGGTTACCCGCCATTCGCTTAAGGAATCGCAGGTGGCGATGCATGTGCTGTTGGTGGAGGACCATGTCGTAAACCAAAAACTGGCAGTGACGCTACTGGAGCGTTGGGGACACCGGGTTGATGTGGCAGAGAATGGTCAGGTTGCAGTGGATATGTGTGCCCAGCAGACATTTGACGTCATCCTGATGGACATGATGATGCCCGTCATGGATGGATTAGAAGCTACGCGCCGCATACGGGCCTCAGAAACGGATGAACGCACACCCATCATCGCCATGACGGCCAATGCCATGGAGTCTGACCGCCAGCGCTGCCTGGATGCAGGGATGGATGAATACATCTCAAAGCCGATCAAGGCAACAGAATTGCAGCAAATGCTTTTGCTTTTCGCCAGTCAGTCGGAGCCAGAGCCAGAGCCATTCGCCTCCACCTATATGAATTCTTCTATTGCGCCTTTGGATGATGTGGACGTCTTGGTGGAGTTTGATTACGCCAAAGCCTTGGCCGCCCAGGACCAGGAGATGGTGGAAATTGTTGCCCAAGCCTTTTTGGATCAGTGGCCAGAAGACTTGAAGAAAGTGCGCGACGCAATGAAAAGTGCCGACTACAAAGTGGTGCTGTACACGTCACATGCGCTGAAGGGCACTTTGTCGATTTTTGGCGCCGTTCCGGCCAGTGAACTCGCGATGCAAATTGAGACCTTGGCGGGCCAATCAGATGGTGCCAGCATGGCAGCTTTGATTGATCCGTTTGCGTTGGAAGTGGAGCGCCTTCTTGGCGTATTGCAGACACAAACGCTCCATTGACGGTAAGTAAAAAATTTTCGAAAGTTTAATGACCGTGATTCAACATGTACTGATCGTCGATGACACCGAAATCAATTTAATTTTGTTCGGTGCGCTGGTCAAAAAACTGGACAACTGCGTTGGCCACACGTTTGCCGATCCTTTGAAGGGGCTGGAGTGGGCCAGAGACCATGAGGTTGACCTCGTGATCGTGGATTACATGATGCCGGAGCTGGATGGTTTGGAGTTCATCAGCCAGTTGCGCCAAATGCCGGGGCGCGACGCAGTTCCTGTGCTGATGATCACCGCCAACGACCAAAAGCAGATTCGGTATCGTGCTCTTGATTCGGGGGCCAACGATTTTCTGACCAAGCCAGTGGATAAGGTTGAGTTTTTGGCCCGCGCCAAAAATATGTTGTTCTTGAGTGAAGCACGCAAAAAGCTGGATGACCGCGCTGCATGGCTGGCCGAAGAAGTTCGCAAAGCCACGGCAGAAATTGTTGCGCGTGAGCGCGAAACGGTGATTCGCCTTTCCAAAGCGGCTGAGTTTCGCGACCCCGAGACGGGGGGGCACATTTTGCGTATGGCGCATTTTTCCAAACTCATCGCCGCTGGCATGGGGATGTCGGTGGAGGATCAGGAATTGCTCTTGGAAGCCGCGCCCATGCATGACATCGGCAAGGTGGGTATTGCCGACAAGATTTTGCTCAAACCTGGCCGTCTTGAGCCCGAAGAGTTCGAAGTCATGAAGCAACACGCCATATTGGGCTACGAATTGCTGAAGGGTAGTTCATCTCGCGTATTGCAGCAGGGGGCCGAAATCGCACGGGGGCACCATGAAAAGTTTGATGGTTCAGGATACCCCTCAGGCGTCAAGGGGTTGGAGATTCCCATATTCAGCCGAATCGTGGCAGTGGCGGACGTGTTTGATGCACTCACCTCCGAGCGCCCCTACAAGAAGGCCTGGACGCTGGAGGCTGCGGTGGACTTTCTGGTCGCCGGGTCAGGGAGCCACTTTGACCCGGATTGTGTGCAGGCCTTCCTGAACGCGTGGGAAGATGTGTTGGAAATTCGCAAACGTTTTCAGGAGGAAAGTTAGGATTATTTCAGTACCAAAACAGGCACGGTGGCATGGGTCAAAACCTGTTGGGTCTCACTGCCAAGCAGCAAGCGCTTGATGCCACGGCGGCCGTGGGATGCCATCACGATGAGATCGCACTGGTGCTTTTTCACCGTTGCCAGCACGGCGTCTGACACCACATCGGACTTCACTGTCAGTGCTTTTGTTGTTACGCCTTTTCCCAAAGCGGTTTTGGCGACAGCATCGACCACCGCCTGTCCCTCGTCGGCCCATTGTTTTTCAACCCGCTGAATTTCATCCGCCTGGAGTGCAATGCCACCTTCAAAATAGCTTTGTGGGTAGCGGGGAACTACTTTCAAGGCCACTAATTCAGCGCCACTCAGGGCGGCCAGGGCGATGGCACTAGTGACCGCTTTTTTGGATAGCTTGGACCCATCGGTGGCAACTAAAATGCGTTGGTACATAGACCGCTCCTTGTAAGTTGTAAAACTTCAGGTTACTCTCCAGGCGGAGTAGTGTCTTGATTTAGATCAAGTATTTATCGGGCATTTCGCTGCACACTTTCCATTCATGTCCTCCTCCAGTCTTGCTTTGCCCGCTGCGTCACCTTTTGAATCTCCGTCCGACGTTGTGTCCAGCGTGACACCCGAGTCCCATCTGAGTCCGCACTCTGTCGATGCCTTGCGGTTGCTGGATGACCCATTGGAGTGGTCGGCATTCAGCCGGGCGTCAGCCCAGAATCCTTTGGTTTGGGAATCCAATGTGGTGATTGAGGGCATGCATTGCGCTGCGTGCTCACTGACCTTGGAGGATGCCATTGGTCGGGTCCCGGGCGTGGTCAGCGTTCAGGTGGGGGCCGCCAGCCACCGGGCTCGGGTGGTGTGGTCGCAAGAGCATGGCCGCCCCTCTGACTGGATGCAGGCGGTGCAGAATTGCGGCTACCGCGCGGTACCTGCCAACGACAGTTTTGCCACTGAGCGCCGCAAGCTGGAAACACGCCAGGCGCTATGGCGCTGGCTGGTGGCCGGGCTGTGCATGATGCAGGTGATGATGTATGCCTATCCGGCCTATATTGCCCATCCCGGAGATCTCACACCGGAAATGGAGCAGCTGTTGCGCTGGGCGTCGTGGGTGCTGACCTTGCCGGTGATCCTCTTTTCTTGTGGGCCATTCTTCAGAAATGCATTGCGCGATGTGGTGCAAGGCCGCATCAGCATGGACCTGCCCGTGGCGCTGGGTATGGGAATTACCTTTGTCATGAGTTCGGTGGGTACTTTCGAGCCCCAGGGCCTGTTTGGCCGCGAGGTGTATTTCGACTCCCTCACCATGTTTGTCTTTTTCTTGCTGACGGGGCGTTGGCTGGAGTTGCGTTTGCGCGATCGCACCGCTGGGGCCTTGGAAGCCTTGATGAACCGTTTGCCTGATAGCGTCGATCGCCGTGGTGCCGATGGTGTGTTCGAGCGCGTAGCGGTGCGTCGCGTAATGGTCGGTGACGTGGTCCGGGTGAATGCCGGGGAGGCGTTTTTGGCCGATGGCGTGGTGGAGCAGGGGAGCACCATGGTGGACGAAGCATTGCTCACGGGAGAGTCTCGGCCGCTGGCGCGTGGCCCAGGATCCACGGTAGTTGCTGGCAGTCATAACGTCAGCGGAACGGTGCTGGTCAGGGTTGAGCGAACCGGGGATGCGACACGATTCGCACAAATTGTGGCGTTGATGGAAAGCGCCGCATCAACAAAACCTGAAAGCGCACAGCTTGCTGACCGGCTGGCGAAACCCTTTTTATTGGCGGTTTTGGTCGCTGCTGCCGGTGCCTGTGCCTGGTGGTGGGGCCGAGACCCTGGCCACGCCTTGATGGTTGCAGTAGCGGTGCTGGTGGTGACTTGCCCTTGTGCGCTCTCCTTGGCAACGCCTGCAGCGATGTTGGCAGCGGCAGGCTCTTTGGCGCGCGGCGGCATCCTTGTGCGTCGCTTGCAGTCTTTGGAGGTACTTGCGGCGGTTGATACCGTTGTGTTTGACAAAACCGGCACCTTGACGCGCGACAGTTTTGCATTGGGCACCGTGGATGTGCGTGCAGGATCGACACCGACCCAGGTGTTGGCGATGGCTGCTGCGTTGGCCCGGTATTCGTTGCATCCCGTATCCCGTGCACTGGTGGCTGTGGCCCAGGCACAAACGACCGATGTCGATAATTCGAATTCCATGGGGCACGCCACATTGCAAAGCCTTTGGGTGTGCGAGGCTGCGACGGAGGTGGCTGGGCAGGGTGTTTCGGGCTGGGCCCGTGCCACGATGTCCGGCACAGACCTTGAGCCGCCGACTTGGTTGCGGCTTGGGTCTGCCAGCTTTTGTGAGGTGCCGCCACAGAACGCTCAGGGTTTGCGTGTCTTCTTGAGTGATGCACGGGGTTGGCTTGCCACATTTGAACTGAAAGAGGATTTGCGTTCGCAGGCAAAGGCGGTGGTTGCTGCGCTGGGTCGTGACGGCATTGCGGTGCATATGCTGTCCGGGGATGGCCCGGGATCGGTGGCCCGTGTTGCTGCTCAGGTTGGTATTTCGAGCGCCAGGGGCGCATGCTCCCCAAGCGATAAACTGGATTATTTGCACGGCCTGCAAAAGCAGGGCCGCACCGTTGCCATGGTAGGCGATGGGCTTAACGACGGCCCGGTGTTGGCGGGTGCCCATGTGGCGTTTGCATTTGGGCAGGCAGTGCCGTTGGCGCAGGCGAAAGCCGATTTCGTGGTGTTGGGTGATCAATTGGCGAGTGTGGTCCACGCACTGCGCCTAGCGCGTAAAACGCAGGCGATCGTTCGACAAAATCTTTGGTGGGCCCTGCTTTACAACGCGGCGTGTGTGCCGTTAGCTGTCATCGGTCTGTTACCTGCGTGGGCTGCTGGCCTGGGTATGGCCACAAGCTCATTGCTTGTTGTGCTTAACTCCTTGCGTTTGGCCAGAAAAACGACATTTTTTGAGGAAAATTGATGGAAATTCTCTACTTGCTAATTCCCCTATCAGTTGTGCTGGTATTCTTTATTCTTGGCGGGCTATGGTGGGCGGTAGATAGGGGTCAATTTGAAGATATCGAGGCCGAGGGTGAGCGAATTTTGCGCGATTCTTAATCGGCCTTAAGAATTTTGACGGGTGTTTGACCTGTGTCAACCCTGTTGGTCCATAGACCGCAGAAAATTGACATTAGATAACTTGAGAAGGGTAAATATGGCATTTTCAAATCAACAGGCGACGGTGTACAACGATACTGTTGTGCGTCAGTTCGCCATCATGACGGTGGTTTGGGGCGTGGTCGGTATGCTGGTTGGCGTGATCATCGCCGCCCAGTTGACTTGGCCCGAACTTAACCTGGGTATTCCATGGTTGAGTTATGGTCGATTACGACCTTTGCACACCAATGCGGTTATTTTTGCGTTTGGTGGTTGCGGTCTGTTTGCTTCGGCGTATTACGTAGTTCAGCGTACCTGCCACGTACGCATATTCAGCGACAAGCTGGCGTCGTTCACCTTTTGGGGTTGGCAGTTGGTCATTTTGGCTGCTGCAGTCTCCCTGCCTTTGGGTTTCACCCAAGGCAAAGAGTACGCCGAACTGGAGTGGCCAATTGATATTTTGATCACCTTGGTCTGGGTGTCATTTGCCATTGTGTTCTTTGGAACAGTAGGTACCCGTAAGGTCAAGCACATTTACGTTGCCAACTGGTTTTTTGGCGCATTTATTTTGGCTGTGGCGATTCTGCATTTGGTCAACAGTGCGGCAATTCCTGTCGGTTTCATGAAATCCTACTCCGCTTATGCGGGTGTGCAGGATGCCATGGTGCAGTGGTGGTATGGACACAATGCAGTGGGCTTCTTCCTGACAGCTGGCTTCTTGGGCATGATGTATTACTTCATCCCCAAGCAAGCGGGTCGTCCGGTCTATAGCTACCGTTTGTCGATTGTGCACTTTTGGGCTTTGATTTTCACTTACATGTGGGCGGGTCCTCACCACCTGCACTACACCGCGTTGCCTGATTGGACTCAGTCCGTCGGCATGGTGTTCTCCTTGATTTTGTTGGCTCCCAGTTGGGGCGGAATGATCAACGGCATCATGACGCTGTCCGGTGCATGGCACAAACTGCGTGATGATCCAATCCTGCGTTTCCTGATTGTTTCCTTGTCTTTCTACGGTATGTCGACCTTCGAAGGTCCGATGATGTCCATCAAGACGGTCAACGCTTTGAGCCATTACACCGACTGGACCGTGGGCCACGTTCACTCTGGTGCCTTGGGTTGGGTGGGGCTGGTGACCATGGGTTCCATGTATTACCTGATTCCTAAATTGTTCGGTCAGAAACAGATGTACAGCGTGAAGGCGATTGAAGTTCACTTCTGGACAGCCACCATCGGTATCGTGATTTATATCGCTGCGATGTGGATTGCCGGGGTGATGCAGGGGCTGATGTGGCGTGCCATTAATGCGGACGGCACTTTGACATACACCTTTGTGGAGTCCGTCAAGGCTACCTTCCCGTTCTATGTGTTGCGTTTGTTGGGAGGATTGTTGTACCTGACAGGTATGCTGATCATGCTGTGGAATACGCTGAAGACTGCAACTGCAGGTCGTGCTGTGAGCGTCAATATCCCTGCCGCAGCGGCACACGCTTGAGAAGGACTAGATCATGTCAAATAACAATTCAACATCGGGCTTGTCCCACGAAAAAATCGAGACCAACAACTTCTTGATGATTGTTCTCATCTTGGTAGTGCTGTTGTTTGGTGGCTTGGTGGAAATTGTTCCACTGTTCTTCCAAAAGTCCACGACTGAGCCACTCAAAGGCGTTCAGCCTTACACCGCACTGCAGTTGGCCGGACGTGACGTTTACACCCGCGAAGGTTGCTACAACTGCCATTCGCAGATGATTCGTCCTTTTCGGGCTGAAACACTGCGTTATGGTCACTACTCGGTGGCTGGTGAGTCGGTATATGACCACCCGTTCCAGTGGGGTAGCAAACGTACGGGTCCAGATTTGGCCCGTGTAGGTGCCAAGTACAGCGATGAATGGCATCGTACCCACTTGATCAATCCACGCGATGTGGTGCCCGAGTCCAACATGCCTGCTTACCCATGGCTTGAAAAGACATTGGTGGATGCGGCAGTGATGCCTGCGCACATGAAGGGATTGCGTACCGTGGGAGTTCCTTACACCGACGCGCAAATTGCTGCGTCAGTGGAAGATGTCAAAGGCAAGACAGAGCTGGATGCTGTGATTGCTTATCTGCAAGTGCTGGGCCTGGCGCTCAAGTAACACCCTAAGGAGCCCCACATGGACATCAACGCACTTCGGGGTGTGGTCACTTTGGCCAGCTTCGTGACCTTCATTGGCATCGTGTGGTGGGCGTGGTCCCAGCGGCGTTCTGCAGACTTCTCGGAAGCTGCCAATCTGCCGTTTGAGCAGGACTGACCCACCGAATAAGGAATCGATATGAGCGACTTTACAAGTAATTTTTGGTCTATATACGTCAGTGCTATCACCGTGGTGAGCATTTTGGCTTGCGCACTTTTGTTGTGGTTTAGTGGTAAAGCGAAGGCCATGACTGCGAGCGACAACACCACCGGTCACGTGTGGGATGGCGATTTGCGTGAGATGAACAACCCGTTGCCTCGCTGGTGGGTGTGGTTGTTCGTTATCACCATCGTGTTTGGCTTTGTGTATTTGGCCCTGTACCCAGGGTTGGGTACCTATGGTGGCAAGTTGGGATGGACTTCTTCTGGCCAGCACAAAGACGAAGTAGCGAAGGGTGATGCTGCGGTAGCCCCCTTGTATGCTAAGTTTTCAGCTATGAAGGTGGAAGATGTGTCTCGCGACCCTCAGGCCAAAGCCATCGGTGAGCGACTGTTCATGAACAACTGCTCGCAGTGCCATGGCTCCGACGCGCACGGTGGAAAAGGATTTCCCAACCTGACCGATGCTGATTGGTTACACGGTGGAACACCTGAGAAGATCAAAGAGACGCTGACTTTGGGTCGCATGGGTAACATGCCTCCCATGGCTGCTGCTGTCGGGACTGCGGATGATGTCAAAAACGTGGCCAACTATGTGTTGAGCTTGTCCAAAGCACCACACGATTCAGTTCGTGCTGAACTGGGCAAGTCCAAGTTTGCTGCTTGTGCTGCATGCCACGGCAATGACGGCAAAGGCAACCAAGCTTTGGGCGCCCCCAACCTGACCGACGATATTTGGCTGCATGGGTTTGGTGAAAACGCCATCCTTGCCATGGTGAATAGTGGCAAGATCAATCAGATGCCAGCGCAAGCTGACAAACTGACGGAAGCGCAAATCCATGTGCTGGCATCCTATGTTTGGGGTCTCTCGAACAACGCTGTAGCCAAGTAAGTAGAAATCTCAGAAAGCTCTGTCTTTTGGATCATCCGGATACACGACCACGCAAGGTGATTCCTATTTTTGAGTCGTCAGACAAGGGGCCAATAGCGCCCCCGGCTGATGCAGACGTCGAAATGGTCTCGTTGTACGAGGCACACAAGAAGATTTACCCCCGCAGCGTGTCCGGCCTGTTTACCCGCTGGCGGTGGGGTCTTGTTTTTTTGACCCAGTTGGTGTTTTACGGCGTGCCCTGGCTGCAATGGGGCCAAAGGCAAGCGGTGCTGTTTGACCTGGAGTCGCGGCGCTTTTACATTTTCAATCTGGTTTTATATCCGCAGGATTTCATCTACCTCACGGGTATTTTGGTGATTTCTGCGTTGTCCCTGTTTCTGTTCACTGCTGTGGCAGGGCGCTTGTGGTGCGGTTATGCCTGTCCGCAAACGGTCTATACCGAGATGTTCCTCTGGTTGGAAAAATGGACCGAAGGTGATCGCTCCGCCCGCATGCGGCGCGATGCAGGACCATGGAACACTGACAAGATCGGGCGCAAGGCTACCAAGCATTTCTTGTGGCTGGCGGTTGCTTTGTGGACGGGCTTCACTTTTGTGGGCTACTTCACCCCCATCCATGAGCTAGGACGCGAGTTTGTGCCGTTCAGCATGGGGTCGTGGGAGATTTTCTGGGTTCTGTTTTATGGTTTCGCCACCTACGGTAATGCGGGCTTCATGCGTGAGCAGGTGTGCAAACATATGTGCCCCTACGCACGGTTCCAGAGTGCAATGTTTGACAAAGACACACTCATCGTTACGTACGATGCCGAGCGTGGAGAACCGCGGGGTGCGCGGTCTAAGAAAGCTGACCCGAAAGCCCTGAATTTGGGGGCGTGTGTGGATTGCAGTCTGTGTGTGCAAGTATGTCCGACCGGTATTGATATCCGCAAGGGATTGCAGTACGAGTGCATTGGCTGTGGTGCTTGTGCTGACGTGTGTGACACCGTGATGGACAAGCTCGGCTATGCGAGGGGGCTGGTCAAATACTCTACAGAAAACGCAGTCAACCAGCATTGGACGCGCGGCCAAACCCTTCGCCATGTGTTGCGACCTCGTGTACTTGTTTATGCGGCTATTTTGGGTGTGATTGTGGTTGCAATGACGGTCAGTCTGGCTTTGCGCACGCCATTTAAAGTCGACGTGGTTCGCGATCGAGGATCTCTTGCGCGTATTGCGTCGGGCGGTCGTATCGAAAATGTCTACCGCCTGCAGATAATGAATGCCACGGAATCCACCCAGCATTTTCACATTTCCGTCAAAGGCTTGACGGGCCTGACGGTGGCTTCAGAAGATGATGTCACTGTAGAGTCGACCCAAGCCCGCTGGGTTGCGGTGCGGGTTCAAGCGCCTTTTGAAGCCGCACCCACAGGTTCGCATACTATTCATTTCGACATCGTTGCCCAAGATGCGACTCAGGTGTCTGAAAAATCGGTATTTATTGTTCCTCGCTAAGGA
>CAJASG010000509.1 GCA_903944555.1 uncultured beta proteobacterium | reverse complement strand
GCCGCGTCCGACAGGGCAATTTCCAGCCGGGTGCCTTTGCCTTTTTGCAGTTGGAGCAACCGGGTTTGCAGGATGGCTTCGGATGCCATTAGTGAGCCCCCCATGTCTGCGTACAGGGTAGGGGGCAAGTCCAGGCCGGTGACCAGGTTGTTTTCCGCCAGGTAGGTCAGGTCGTGGCCCGGTTCTTCAGCGCGTTCACCGGGTGCGCCCACTATCGCAACCCAGGACAAGTTGGGGTATTGTTTTTGAAGTGCTCTCCACTCCAACCCCAGCTTTTTGAGCGCCGAGGGGCGAAACGAGGTGAGTAGTACGTCGGTCTTGGCTAGCTCCCTGTGCAGGGCTTTTTGGCCTTGCTCGGTTTTGAGGTCGGCACTGGCAATCTTCACGCCCTGGTGCAGCACGTCGTAGGCGGCGCGGTTGTACAGGCCCATGGGGTCGCCTGAGGTACCCGCTGGCGCGCTGGGGTGGGCTGGCGGCTCCAGCTTGACGCAGGTGGCACCCATTTGGCGGGCACGCATCAAGGCGGCCGGGCCGGGCAGGTTCAGCGCCAAGCTGAGAATGCGGACACCCTTGAGTGGCAAGGGCAACTTGGTGCTGGTTGGGGTTGTTTTTGTCATATACGGCAACAGGGGGTTCAACAGGATTTGCAGCGGATGATAGAGGCAATAATGGCGCTATGCCCATTTACTAGGTGATCCCTTGAATAACGACTTGCTGAGTTCTGACCTTTTCCCGGAAATTCGAATCGAACCGGTTGCACCCAAAAAACGGGCTCTGCGCAGCAACAAAACTGCGACCCCGGCCACCCCCTCCGTATCCGCTCCGCTTGCGGCAGCCGTGCCCATGTTGGCAAGCCCAGCGGTCGACGCCGAGTCCATGGCAGCCACACTGGAAGCGCACCCCGATTACCGCGTTCTGCGTCGCCTCAAGCCCTGTGTGCAGTGGCCCCAAGGTGCGCAGCAAGGGGTGATTCGCATCGCGGTGCTGGACACCGAAACCACCGGGCTGGACCAGTCCAAAGACAGGATCATGGAGCTGGCCTTGCTGCGGGTAGACGTCGATACCGCCACCGGTTTACCGGTGGGCGAAGTGCAGGTGTACGACGGGCTGGAAGACCCCGGCATGCCCATTCCCAAAGAGGTGGTTGCCATCACCGGCATCACCGATGCCGATGTGCAGGGGCAGCGGCTGGACGAAGACCGTATTGCCCAGTTGTTGGAGGGGGTGGATGTGGTGATCGCCCACAACGCCGGATTTGACCGCCCGTTTTGCGAGGCGCGGCTGCCCCGGTTTCGCCAACTGAACTGGGCATGTTCGTTTGCCGACATCGACTGGAAGGCGCAGGGGCGCGGCTCCGCCAAGCTGGAGAATCTGGCCCAGGCTCTGGGCCTGTTTTATGACGCCCACCGCGCCGAGATGGACTGCCACGCACTGCTGGCGGTGCTGGTGGCGCCGCTGCCCGCCGAGTCACACACCGGCTTGGCCCATTTGCTCAAGGCGGTGCAAAAGCCCACCTACCGTTTGCAAGCCACCAGTGCGCCCTTTGATGCCAAGGACAAGCTCAAGGCCCGCGGTTACCGCTGGAACGCCGACCAAAAAGTCTGGCACACCCGCCTTGACGACGAGACGGCCCTGCAACTGGAGTGCGACTGGCTCAAGGCCAACGTCTACCAGCAGCGTTCCGCCGTCGTTCATGTCGAAAAACTAGATTCGGCGGTGAAGTACTCCAGCCGCCCTGGTGAAGTGTTGCACCGCCAGCTCTGAGGAAAAGGTACATACATGTTCCCAAGCGGTCAATCGGTATTGAGCATTCAGGCGGCCCAGGCCCGCAAAGTCACCATATCGGGCCGGACCATCCTGACGGCCATCCACAAAACCCCGGTAGTGGGGCCGGTTGGGGTGGCGGCGTTGGGACTGGTGGGGGACGAGCAGGCCGACCTGTCGGTGCACGGCGGTCTGGAGAAAGCGGTGTACGCCTATCCGGCCGAGCATTACGATTTTTGGCGCGCGGCGCGACGGGAGGCGGGTGTGGCGGGCATTGACGACCAGTTGCTCCCCGGTGCCCTGGGAGAGAACCTGACACTGCAAGGCCTGCTGGAAACGGATGTGTGGGTGGGTGATGTGTTGCGCTTTGCCGACTGTGAGTTGTGTGTGACACAACCACGCGAACCCTGCTTCAAATTCAACGCCGCCATGGGCTTCAACAATGCCTCCAAAATCATGGCGCAGAGCGGTTACTGTGGTTTTTATCTGTCAGTGGATAAGCCGGGGACGGTGCAAGCTGGTGAGGTGTTTGAGTTGATCCCTGGACCGCGCCATGTGGGCATACCGGAGCGGTTTCAAGCCAAGTTGTTCAAACACATGCGGTGACCGTATCAGGGTTTGTCCGTGTTTAAGGTGATGCCCCAACTGCTAAATGCAAAGGCATACTATGCTGACGCCTTTTAGCCATTTCCCCGAGGAGAAATCTCTTGATTACCGATATGTTGAGTGACTCAGTTCGTGCAGCCGGCCTTGGCGCCCTGATGCGGGGAGCAGGTCTGGTGACCCGGTTTATCCCCATTCCTCAGCCCACTTTGCTGGTCGGCCCAGGCTCCAGCGGTCGCTTGGGACAAGCCATTGCGGGATTTGGCCATAGCAAAATTCTGATCGTTACCGACAGCATCATCTCCAAGCTGGGTCTGCTCAAGCCCCTGACCGATGCCTTGAGCGCTGGTGGCGCCAACTATGTCGTGTTTGACGAAATCACGCCCGACGCGCCGATTCCCCTGATCGAAAAAGGCATTGCGTTTTACAAGGAACACGAGTGCGACGCCATCGTCGCGTTTGGTGGTGGCTCCTCGATGGATGCCTCCAAAGCCATTGCGGTGGCGGTATCCAACCCCAAGCCCCTGCGCCAGTTGGCCGGCTACCTCAAAGGCCTGCGTGCACCCGTCAAAATTTACGCGGTGCCAACAACCGCAGGCACGGGTTCCGAGGTGACGGTGGCTGCCGTGATCTCCGACCCCGAGACCCACAAAAAGTTGGTCATCGTCGATCCCCGCATGGTGCCCAAGATGGCCGCGTTGGACCCGTCTTTGATGACCGGCTTGCCACCCCACATCACGGCTGCTACCGGTATCGACGCGCTGACCCATGCGGTGGAAGCATTTGTCGGGCACTGGACCACTGGGTATTCGGATGGCATGGCGCTGACGGCAGTAGGCTTGATTTTTGAGAACCTTCGCGTTGCGTACAACGATGGTGCCAATCTGGCTGCCCGTGAAAAAATGGCGTTGGCCTCGACCTACGCCGGGTTTGCGTTTACCCGCGCCAATGTGGGATATGTACATGCCATTGCGCACCAGTTTGGCGGCCTGTACCACACGCCGCATGGTTTGGCCAACGCCATCATGCTGCCCTACGTGCTCAAGTATTCCAGCCCGGTCATTACGGAACGCCTGGCCACTTTGGCGCTGCGTGCCAAGGTTGGCACCGAAGACGAGTCCAGCGAGGTGCTGGCGCAAAAATTCCTCGATGCCGTGGACCAGTTGAACCGGGATTTGGGCATTCCAACCTATCTGGCCGCCCTGAAAGAGTCCGATATTCCCGCTTTGGCAAAAGCCGCTTGCTGGGAGGCGCACACGGGCTATCCCGTGCCGCGCTACATGTCGCAGGATGTCTGTGAAGGCATCATCCGCCAAGCCCTGCCACCTGCGGCGGCCAAGGTGAAGACAGCACCAAGTCGCAAGAAAATGGCTTAAAAAATGCGTGGTTTCCTGAGTCTGCGCCTGCAGATTCACGGTGAATTTCAAGTTTATAAAGAGGAGAGATTGAATGAAAAAAGTAGTTACCGTCACATTGGGTTCATCCAAGCAGGATTTTGAGTTCAAGACCGAGTTCTTGGGCCAAAGTTTCTCGGTGCGCCGTTTAGGCGCAGACCAGGACACGGGCAAGGCATGGGAGTTGATGCGCCGCCACCAGGCCACGGCCGATGCCATTGGTTTGGGTGAAATCAGTGACCACTACAACGTGGGACTTCGCACGGTCACCAACAAGGAAACCAAGCGCTTGACGAATGTGGTCACGCGCGTTCCTGTGACGACGGGCGCCACCCTGCGCCGTTTGCTGCAAGTGCGCGCCATTCACTATGTGCAAAAAGAGTTGGGCCACTACTTCAATAACAATTTGGTGCTGTTTCTATCGGGTATGCGCAACTACGACATGGCATTGGCCATGTCCGACTACTCCAAAAACCTGAGCTTTGCCGACGCTTTGTTTCAGACCGGTGCGCCCGCCATGCTGGGCTCGCTGGAACAATTGGAGTTGTATGCCAAAGGCAGCGACTTTATTCTGAGTGGCAAGCCTGGTGAAATGCTCGAAGCCTCCCTGAGTGAATTCAAAATCAGCCGCGCAGCCAGTGCGGTGGCCAAATCGCACGTGGTGGTTGGCACCTTTGCCGAGATCAAGGCGGTGGGCAATGCCTCCAACCTGGAGGGCAAAACACTCATTACGTCTGCGGTCGATGATGAGCGCATGGCGTTCTTCACTAAATGCAAGGTGAACCTGGTGGTGGACGTGTCCCCCAAGTTGTTTGAGAAGGTTGTGGGCATCAACACGATTGAGGCCATGATTTTGGCCGCGCTGGAAAAATCGCCTGAGGAAGTCTCGGACGACGATTTTGATGAGATTCTGGATGAACTCAAAATCGTGCCGCGCTTGTTGCACCCCACCGGCAAGTTCCGCAATATCCGCCGTTTTGCGTTCGTGATTCATCCGCTTAGCCAGAATTACATCAAAAACGCGTTCCCGATCCCCAAGGCGACCCCAAAGTTCGTCATGGACAAGATCGAAACACTGGCGGCCCACATGCCACCGATGGTGTATTGCAAGATGAGCAATATCATTTCGCCAACAGGCGCTGAAACCGAAGGCTGGCTCATTTCCGTGGGCGGTACGCCCAAGGAAATGCTGTCGCGCAGCCCGGAGTTCACCTACCGCCGTCTGCTGCAAGCATCCAAAATGGCCGAAAAAATGGGGGCTCAGATCATGGGTCTGGGCGCCTTCACCAAAGTGGTGGGCGATGCCGGTGTAACGGTTGCACGTCGCTCCAGTCTGCCGATTACCACCGGCAACAGCTACTCGGCTTCTGGCGCACTGTGGGCCGCTGCCGACGCCATGCGCCGCATGGGTTTGGTGACGATCAATAAAAACAAGAAGGTGGCTGCAAAGACCATGGTGATCGGGGCTTCCGGCTCCATCGGCTCGGTCAGCGCGCGTCTGCTGGCGATGTCGTTTGATGAGGTGTATCTGGCGGGACGCACCCTGAGCAAGCTCGACGAGCTCAAGGCCTCCATCCTGAAAGAAACTCCAGACGCCAAGGTGTTCACCACCATCAACTACAACGATTTGTTGGCCGACATGGACATGATCGTCACGTCCACTTCGGGTGCTGGTAAGGAAATTCTGGACATCATGCGGGTGAAGCCTGGTTGCGTGATTACGGACGTGGCACGGCCCCTGGATTTGCCCGCTTCAGACGTTGCCAAACGGCCAGACGTGTTGGTGATCGAGTCGGGTGAAATTGAGTTGCCCACCAAAGTCAAGGGCATGAAGAGCATCAGCCTGCCACCGAACGTGATCTACGCCTGCCTGGCGGAGACCATTGTGTTGGCGCTGGAAGGCCGCTTTGAGGTCTTTACCGTCGGGCGTGACACCGAGTGGGAAAAGGTCAAAGAGATCTACAAGCTCGGTCTCAAGCACGGTATGAAGCTGGCGGCCATTTCGGGTGTCAAGGGCGTGCATACCGACGAAGATATTGCCAAAGTGGTGACCTTGGCCAAGAAGGCCCGTTTGACATGGACGGGTACAGCCGGTGAGAAGCCTGCAAAAGCGGCTAAGGCGGTCAAAGCTGTCAAGGTCGTTGCGGCTCCTAAGCCAGCCGCCAAGGTCGCTGTGGTTGCAAAGGCGGCCAAAAAAGCACCGGTGAAGAAGGCCGTTGCCGTCAAAAAGGCGCCAGCACCGAAAGCTGCCCCCGCGACCAAGGTTGCCAAAGCTGTGGTCAAGAAGGTAGCAGCCAAGGCCACCAAGAAAGTGGTCGTAGCCACCTGATCGGAACAAGTGCTGCTGACTTAGGCCTTAGATTTAGGCCCAATTCAGCAGCGACTGCCTTACCGTCTGGCTATTGCTTTACGTTGCATTCGCGCCGGAGGAGGGCGACGGCATCGTTCAGCGCGTAGTCATGGTCACTCAGCAATGTGGATTGGGCTTCTTCGATGAACTCCATCCACATTCGGGTGTAGTCACCTTGGTGTTGTTCTGGCGCATGGGCCATGATGAACTCGGTGGCCACTTCGGGTTTGAGACCGTCTTTTCGAATCTTGCGCACAAGGGTTGCAGATCCTTTTTCAGTCAGCAAGGTCTTGGGCGTTGCTGTGGCTGCTAGGCACAAGAACAGCGTGAGCAAGGCGCCTTCATCGCTGTGCCCCCCCGTGGCTTTGGTCCATTTTTCGGAGATCGCCCGGTCAAAGTGGTCGACTTCATTGAGTCCGTCTTCCTGCCAGAAATAGCGCCCCATGAAAGCAGGGGTTTGGTCAAAGAGCTTTCGGGTCTTCAGGCTTGTGTCCAGTATTCTGGGTAAATCCGACAATACAGATTGCCGAACCAATTCCACTACCGCCCTGAATTGGGGTGGCAGATCCTTCGGAATTGTGACGGTAGTGGCTGCAGCGGTGATGGATGCACCGTATTTTTTGCGCAATGTCAGGATCATTTTCTCGAACGCAATCCAGTCAGGGACCTCCGTGCGTTTCATCGAAAACACCAACAATGCGGTGCGAATGACGGCTTCTGCGTCTTTGCCGGCCTCTTCCAAGTCTCCTGCATCCAGCCCCAGTTGGTCAGCCATCCAGATAGCGGCGTCAATGACTTGGGCTACCTGGCTGCGCTTGGCCAACTCGGTTTGGTAGTCGGGCAGGCTGCGCAAGGTCCATTTGGCCAGCAGCGGAATCTGGTCGTCCGTGAAGCCGCTGCGCTCATTCATGCCGAAGTGGCTGTTTTGCGGCATGGCGATCAAGGCCTTCAGCATGTCAGAGCCGCCCTTGGAGCGTGACATGAAGGAGAAATCACGCAGCGACTCCGCCGCTTGCTGCAAATCGCCCGCCGTGGTGCTCTCCAGGTACAGGCTCACCAAATTCACCATGCGATCCTTCGCCCATTCAAGCTCGGGGCGCAGGAACTCGCTGCCAAAATAACGCGCAATCTGCACCATACCCTTGGGCGCATCGGTGCAAATCGCTTCCAGCTTCTGTGGGCTGATGATGTTGTTTTGCACGCCATACACCAAGGCCTTTTCAAAAAAAGGCCGCGCATCAAACAGCGATAGCGACTTGGGCATTTAGATCGCCGATTCTTCGTCGGACTCGCGTGCCACCGGGGTGGCCTTGCCGCGGTCCGTGTCGCCGGTCTCCACTTTTCCGTCGTCCTCTTCGCCTTCAAACTCGTCACCCAAGCCCATGTCGTGGGCGCGCGCCTTGGCACGCAGCACCAGCAGCATCTCAATAAAGAGGTCCGGGTTCTGGTAGCGCAAAATCCAGGCAAGCTCCATCCAGTCCTGGTCGGCCACTTCGTCTTGCTCTACCCGCGCGCTGGCATAGGCCGATGCGTACAAGGCGGTCTCGGACAGCATATCGCCATCGTCTTCCATGGTGTCGAAGGTGCCGCAACGGGCAAATGCCTCCACGCGGCTCCACTTTTCGGAGAAGTAATCGGCCAGCGCTTCGCTGCCGCCCTCCAGATCGCCAATCGCATTCAAGAACTCTAGAGGGTCTGTATCTCCCCGGAAAATAATGGAGTTGACCATGCCCCGCAGGTGGGTGCGCGTCAGGTCCCGGTATTGCTTCTCGATGACCACTGCACGGGCGAACTGCATGGGTGAGACCAACAGGTTCACCACCGATTCCTTGGAGTTGTCGTACTCCCGAATCACGGCCAAAATATCTTTGGGTGGCAGTTGGTTTAAAACCACCAGCAGCGCGCCGTCGTGGCGGTGGCGCGCTTGTCCGCGGCGACGGCGCGCTGCAGGTCCGTCGCCTGCTGCTTGCGCGCCGTGAACCGCGTCTCCTTCTTCTCGAGCAGCTTCGCGTCAATGAACTCGTCCTCGTCCATGCCGGCGCGGCTCTGCACGTACACGGCGACGAGCGCGTAAGAAGACAAGCGCGTGGATGGGCCAGCGCGCGCGCGCGCGCGAGAGCGCGTACGCCGATATCCGCCTTGTACTTGTGCCCGGCACGCATGATGT
>CAJASG010000508.1 GCA_903944555.1 uncultured beta proteobacterium | reverse complement strand
GTCCATGGCGGCATGGGCTATATCGAGGAAACCGGTGTGGCGCAGTACTACCGCGATGCCAAAATTTTGACGATCTACGAAGGTACAACCGCCATCCAGGCCAATGACCTGGTGGGGCGCAAGACTTCACGTGACGGTGGCCAGACCGCCAAGGGTATTGCCGGCCAGATCGAGACGACCGAGGCCGAGTTGGTCAAGTCGGGCACTGCCCACGCGCTGGTCATGGCTAAGCGCCTCAAGGCGGCCCGTGAGGCCTTTGTCGATGTGGTGAATTTTGTGGCCGATAACACGAAAACCAGCCCTAACGCCGTATTTGCAGGCAGCGTGCCTTACCTCATGCTGGCAGGCAATTTGATGGCCGGCTGGCAATTGGGCCGTGCCATGCTGGTGGCGCAAGACGCGGTGGCGGCGGGAACCGATGTGGCTTTCATGCAAGCCAAGATCACTACGGCGCGTTTTTATGCCGACCATCTGCTGAGCAAGATTCCGGGCATGCGCGACAGCATTGTTGACGGTGCTGACAGCGTTACCGCGCTCGCGCTGGAGTCGTTCTGATTTTTCAGTTCTGACACTTTTGCTATTGAATCTGTAGCTACCTGTGCAATAGATGCGGGGGCTGCAGCTCTATTTCGTATAAATATATTCCATTCTGGAGACACCATGTCCAAGCTTCCCGCGCCTCTTGACCGCTTGCCTTTCCCGGTGATTGGTTCGCCCCTGTTCATCATCAGTACGCCCAAGTTGGTGATTGCACAGTGCATTGCCGGTGTGGTGGGTTCCATGCCGGCGCTCAATGCGCGTCCGGCCGAACAGCTCGAAGAATGGCTGATCGAAATCACCGAGACCCTGGCGGCCTACAACAAGGCCCATCCGGACAAGCCCGCAGCGCCGTTTGCCATCAACCAGATCGTGCACAAAAGCAATGACCGCTTGGAACACGACATGGCTATGTGTGTGAAATACAAGGTGCCCATCATCATCACCAGCTTGGGTGCGCGCGAAGACATCAACGCTGCCGCCCACAGCTACGGTGGTGTGGTGCTGCACGACGTCATCAACAACAAGCACGCACGCAAAGCGATTGAAAAGGGTGCCGATGGCCTGATTGCGGTGGCTGCCGGCGCCGGGGGCCATGCGGGGGTTAAGAGCCCGTTTGCACTGATTCAGGAAATTCGCCAGTGGTTTGACGGTCCCGTGGCCTTGAGCGGCTCGATTGCGACGGGCGATGCGGTGTTAGCCGCCCAAGCCATGGGGGCTGACTTTGCCTACATCGGTTCGGCTTTCATCGCGACCGAAGAGGCCCGTGCGGCGGAGGCATATAAGCAGGCCATTGTGGACAACAATTCGGACGAAATCATCTACAGCAACCTGTTTACCGGGGTGCATGGCAACTACCTGGCGCCCAGTATCCGGACCGCCGGGTTGGACCCGCAGAACCTGCCTGAGAGCGATCCGAGCAAGATGAACTTCGGCGGTAGTTCGGCCAAGGCCTGGAAAGAAATTTGGGGCTGTGGCCAAGGTATTGGTACTGTCACCAAGATTCAAAGCACGGCCGACTTTGTGGCGCAGCTCAAGCGCGAATATGCGGCGGCTCGCACCCGCCTGTTGGCTTAGGGTCGGTTTTCTTTCGCTTCTGCGGTGGTGGTCGGGAATAGCACCGTGGCTTGTCCCTCCATCCAGGCGGGATATTTTTCCATTACCCCTTCCAGCAGTTCGGACGTTTCAAAGGTAGTGAGCCAGCTTTGCAGGCCGACCCAGTCCTGCTCGCCGAACCAAAGGGGATCAACGTGTGCAAACTGGCGGACAAAAGGCGCAATCGCCATGTCTGCCAGCCCAGCCTGCGGACCCGCCAGGTAGCCTTGCACGGCGATGTGCTGGTTCAAACGGGTCAGGTAAGCCGCTCCTTGTGCGCGGTACGCCAGCCCGTCAGGCAAGTCGTAGCGGTGCGGGTATTTGTAGCGGTCCAGCTGGTGTTTGAAGGGGCCATCGCATTCGGCAATCCATTGCAGGCTGCTGGCTTTGGCGGCACCTTCGCGGGGCATCCACCGCAGCGGATCGCTCTGCTGCAGAGCCCAGAGCATGATGTCCAGGCTTTGGTCGATCACAGTGCCATCGCCCGTCACCAGTACGGGAACCGTGCCCTTGGCGGATGCCAGGAGCAGGGCGGCCGGCTTGTGGGCCAGGACTACTTCGCGCAACACACACACCAGCCCGCTGGCGGCAAGGGCCAGGCGGGCGCGCATGGCGTAAGGGCAGCGTCGGAAGGAATATAAAACCGGGTAGGGCGCGGACATCACGGCGTGGGATCGCGGTACCGTGGTTTGGGCAAGTGCGCGCCAATATGCGTTTGCTGGCGGGCCTTGGCCAACTCCCATTGGCGCTGGCGCTCACGGGCACTGTTCTTCTGGGTGGTGCTGGTGGTGGCGTGGCAGCGCGGGCAACTTACCCCGGCTTCAAACAAGGGCGAGTTTTGGGCACCGTCTTCCAATGGCTGGCGGCAGGCGCGGCACAGGTTGTGGGGTCCGGGCACCAAGCCATGGCCGACCGACACCCGTTCATCAAACACAAAACATTCACCCGTCCATTGGCTTTGCTCGGGGGCAACGGTCTCCAAGTATTTCAGGATGCCACCTTCCAGGTGGTACACCTCGTCAAAGCCCTGTGCCAGCATGAAGGCGGTGGACTTTTCGCAGCGGATACCGCCGGTACAAAACATGGCGATCTTGGGCTTTTTGCCGGTGCTCATCTGGAGTTGGGCAGCGTGTTCCGTCCAGGCCGGTAGTTCGGCAAAGGTTTTGATCTGGGGGTTGATGGCACCGTTGAAAGTACCAATCTCTACCTCGTAGTCGTTGCGGGTGTCGATGAGCACTACGTCTGGGTCTGCAATCAGGGCATTCCAGTCCGCGGGTTTGACGTAGGTTCCCGCCATCCGGGTCGGGCTGATGCCGGGCACGCCCATGGTGACGATTTCCTGCTTGAGTCGTACCTTCATGCGGTAAAACGGCGGTTTGTCGGCGTACGACTCCTTGTGCTGCAGGTCCGCCAACAAGGGGTCTTGGCGCAGGTAGGCCAGTACCGCATGCACATCGGCCGGTGCACCGGCAATGGTGCTGTTAATGCCTTCGCGGGCCAGCAGGATCAGGCCTTTGACCTGGTGTTGCTCGCACAATGCGAGCAACGGTGCCTTGCGTTTTTCGTAGTCGGGCAGATCAACAAATTTATAAAAGGCGGCGGTGAGGAATGGGGGGCGGGACATCGCGCCATTGTGCCTTTTTCCCGGCCGTCAGCAGGGCCAGGTGGAGCCATGTTCCGGCACCATGGCGCGCCAGCCGAGTTCACGCTGGATGCGGCCGCGCAGCGTGTCGGCCGCCAGTGGGTCACCGTGTACCACGTAGACCTGATTGGGCGCGGTTTTCATGCTGCGCAGCCATTTCAGCAACTGCCCGGCGTCGGCATGGGCCGATGCGGACTGCAACTGCACTATTTCGGCGTTCACGTCGACATCGCGGCCGTGGATGCGCACGGACTTTGCCCCGCTGGCTAGCGTTGCGCCCCGGGTGCCGGGGGCCTGGTACCCCGTGAGGATGATCATGTTGCGGCGATTTCCCGCATGGTGAGCCATGTGGTGCAAAACCCGCCCACCGGTTGCCATACCGCTGGCCGAAAGGATCACCATGGGGCCGTGCCGTGACGCCAACGCACGCGATTCATCGGTACTGTTGACCATGGTGGCGCTGTGGGTGAGCGCGTGCACCTCTTTGGCGGTCAAGCGGTGTTCGCCGGGGTGGTGCTCAAACAAATGGGTGGTGTGCACGGCCATCGGGCTGTCGAGAAAGACGGGCAGTGCGTGCGGAATTTTCCCCTGCTCCTTGAGTTGAGCAATCGCGTGCAACAAGGCTTGGGCGCGCCCGACGGCAAATACCGGTACAACCGCCACGCCGCCTCTAGCTGCCAGCCGTTGCAATGCGGGGCCAAGTTCACTCAGAAGGCTTTCGGTCGGGTGTGTCCGGTCGCCGTAGGTGGATTCAATCAGCACCGTGTCAGCCGCGGGCGCCAGCTCGGGCGGATTCATGATCACGTCGTCGGGACGGCCCAAATCGCCCGAGAACAGGATGCGTCGGCCCGCCACCTCCAGCAGCACACTGCTTGCCCCCAGAATGTGGCCGGCCGAGCTCAGGGTCATGCGCCAGCCGGGGATGGGCTGAAAAGTGATGCCTGGCGCCACCACCTTGATGCGCGGCAGGCAGTCCAACGCCTCCTGCCGGGTGTACAGCGGCAGCGCCGGGCTGTGTTTCGAGAAACCATGGCGGTTGGCAAACGCAGCGTCTTCCTCCTGGATGTGCCCACTGTCGGGCAGAAGGATACGGCACAGGTCGCGTGTCCCGGATGACGCATACACATGGCCCGCAAACCCTTCCTTGACCAGCAGCGGCAGGTACCCGCTGTGGTCCAGGTGGGCATGGGTCAATACAACTGCATTCACCTGGTGGGGTGCGATGGGAAACGGATTCCAATTTCGCAGCCGCAACTGTTTGTAGCCCTGAAACAAACCACAGTCCACCAGCAGGCTTTGGTCTGCGTGGCGTACCAGATACTTGGAACCCGTGACCGTATCGGCAGCACCTAAAAATGTAATGTTGACGCCCATTTGCAACCCACTGGCAGGCGACCCTTGTACGGGATGGACAAAACAAAGCCGCCGAGTCCTTTATAGACCGGGCGGCTTGGTTTGGGGTTCCGCTATGGGCGGATGTTGATTTCAATCAACTGAAAAGACTTTTCAACTTGTCAGTCCAACTGTCTCCGCTGGGCGAGTGTTTGCTGCCGCCCTTGCGAAAGGACTCATCCAGTTCACGCAGCAACCGCCGCTGATGCTCGCTGAGCTTGACTGGAGTTTCCACTGCAATATGGCAATACAGGTCACCGGGGTAACTGGCACGTACACCTTTGATCCCCTTGCCGCGCAGTCGGAACTGTTTACCGGTTTGGGTGCCTTCCGGAATGTCGATAGCCGCCTTGCCCGCGAGGGTCGGAACATCGATTTCCCCGCCCAATGCGGCCGTAGCCATGCTGATGGGAACCGAGCAATGCAGATCATCACCATCGCGCTCAAAAATATCGTGCTTTTTGAGACGAAGTTCAATGTACAGGTCGCCCGCGGGCCCACCATTGGTTCCAGGTTCGCCATTGCCGGCACTGCGGATACGCATGCCACCATCAATGCCGGCTGGGATTTTGACTTCCAGTGTCTTTTGCTTTTTTAGCTTCCCTTGCCCTTGGCATGCAACGCAAGGCTCTGGAATGACTTTTCCGCCGCCACGGCAGGTTGGGCAGGTTTGCTGCACGCTGAAGAAGCCTTGGCGCATCTGTACGGACCCGCTACCGCTGCAGGTCCCGCAGGTTTTTACCTGGGTACCCGGTTTCGCACCGCTTCCCTTGCACACCTCACACGAGTCCCAGCTTGGAATGCGTATCTGTGCGTCCTTGCCACGAGCCGCTTCTTCCAGTGTGATTTCCATGGCGTAGCTTAAATCGCCGCCACGGAACACCTGACGACCTCCGCCCGGGCGACCACGTTGTTGGCCAAACATGTCTCCGAAAATGTCGCCAAAAGCTTCCGCAAATCCGCCATAGCCTTCGCCACCGGCGCCGCGCATGTTGGGGTCGACGCCCGCGTGTCCATGCTGGTCATAGGCCGCGCGTTTTTGCGGGTCTGACAGCATTTCGTAGGCTTCTTTGGATTCC
>CAJASG010000507.1 GCA_903944555.1 uncultured beta proteobacterium | reverse complement strand
CTGGTGCTGGAGGGGGAAATCAAGGTCTCCCGCACCTCCGTAGACGGCCGCACGCTGGAGATGTACAGGGTGGTGCCGGGCGAGCTGTGTCTGGTGTCCTCGGCCTGCCTGTTTCGCACGCAGCCGCTGTCGGCGCACGGCGTCACCACCAAGCCCAGCACGCTGATCCTGATTCCGCCGCACATCTTCCAGGCTTGGCTGGACACGCCCACCTTTCGCAACGAAGTGCTGGGCCTGTTTGCCGAACGCATGGCCGACCTCACCACCCTGATTGACGCCGTCGCCTTCCAAAAACTGGACCGCCGTCTGGCCGCGGCGTTATTGGGGCGCGGCCAGCACCTGGCCATCTCCCACCAAGCCCTGGCCGATGAGCTGGGCACGGTGCGCGAAATCGTCACCCGGCTGCTGCGCCGCTTTGAACGCGAAGGCTGGGTCACCCTGGGGCGCGAACACATCGAGATCGTCAACGGGGCCGCGCTACGGGCGATGGCGTCAACGACGTCGGGTTGATCCAAAAGTGAAAATTTTCCAAGGGTCAAATTCGATGATCGCATTCTGGCGCACCCAACACGGTATCGGTATCTTGCTGATCGTTTTGACCACGCTCGCCTTTGCGGGACTCGACACGGCCACCAAACATGCCACCACACTGGCACCGGTGCTGATGTTGTTGTGGTTCCGCTACCTGTTTCAAGCGACCGTGACTTTCGCTTTGCGCTTTCCAATGCAGGGCCGCCAGTTGCTGAGCACGCCCAACCCGCGCTTTCAGGCCTTGCGTGGCGTGCTGCTCCTGATCACCAGTGCCTGCTCGTTCTTTGGCCTGCAATATTTGCCGGTCGGAGAGTTCACCGCCATGGTGATGCTGACGCCCCTGGTTGCTATTGTGTTCGCGGCATGGGCACTTAAAAATCCGGTGTCCACCAGCCGATGGATTCTGATGGCGATAGGTTTTGTGGGCGTGCTGCTGGTCATTCGCCCGGGTGGCAAGGTGTTCAGCTGGGCCCTGCTATTTCCGGCACTGCTGGTCACCACCTATGCGTGGTTTCAAGTGCTGACCAGCCGCTTAAGTGGCGAGGAAAATCCCTACACCACCCATTTCTATACCGGGCTGGTGGGGACGCTAATCATGACGCCGATTGTTGTGTTCAGCTGGAACACTTCCGCCCTGTTGGCGCACTGGCCCTGGTTTGTTTTGGTGGGATTTTTGGGAACGTTCGGCCACTTGATGCTGATTCGCGCCTACATGTGCGCGTCTGCCCCGGTATTGACGCCCTACCTGTACACGCAAATTGCTTTTGCGACAGGTTTGGGCTGGCTGGTCTTCAACCATGCGCCCGATACTTGGGCTTGGGTCGGCATTTCCATTATTGCCATCTGTGGAGTGGGTAACTCCCTGATCACAGCGCAAGCTGCAGCAAAGCAAGGTTAGAGTCCCGGCTACCCGAAACAATTTTGGAGCGCGCCGTGTCCCCAGCCTACGTCATCGTTGATATGCAAATTTCCAACCTGGAGCAGTACAAACAGTACATGGCCGACGCTCCGGCATCGGTGAAAGCCGCCGGTGGTGAGTATGTGGTTCGGGGCGGTCGCTTCGAAGCGCTGGAAGGTGAATGGCAACCCAGCCGTATGGCAATGCTGAAATTTCCCAGCTACGAAGCCGCCAAGGCGTGGTACGACAGCGAGATGTACCAAGCTGCGCGTCGCAAACGCCTAGGAACCACTGAATTTTTCAACATGGTTTTGGTCGAGGGTGTCGCGGCACCCGTTTGAGTCGACCGCTGGACCCGTTTATGGATTTGCTTGGGTCTTCTTCAACGCATCAAGCGCGGCCCGGCGCGTCTCACTGGGCAGGCACCCAAGCCAACGCTTGAAGATACGACTGAAATTGGAGGTGTCCTCAAACCCGAGTCGTCCAGCGATTTCTTCGATTGCAAGGTTCGAATGGGTGAGGTACCAGACCGCACGCTGCTGGCGTGTTTCGTCCAGCAAGGCTTGGTAACTGCTGCTCTCTTGCTTAAGGCGCCGCATCAGTGTTCGCTCTGAAATTCTGAAGTGATTTGCGACCTCTCCCAGTGACGGATAACTGCCCTCTCGAACATTGAGCAGTTCAAACACGCGTTGCTTTAGCGGCAGCAACGTGGACTGGAATTCCAATTGCGCACATTGCTGGTACGCCACGGCAAAGGCCTTCGCATCTGCCGTTATGCACGGGCATAGCAGTGCGGCGTTATCAAGGTGGAAGGCCAGGTGCGGCCTGTTGAAGTGAAGACGGCCCACGCAAAGGCGCTCAATCTCGTTACGCCACGGCGGCTCTGGAAACGGAAACTCAACCTCAATGCGATCCAGCCGGTGGCCAACCACCGCTTCCATCATCCGCAGCAGTGTGGCAAACATCATGCAGGCCACAAATGTTCTTGCTGCGCCCAGGTCAACCAACTCCGTCAGAGCCATCACCACACCACCAGGCTCGCGAAACAACTGGTATTGGACCGCGCCGTAGCGCACGCCCCCGAATCGCGCAACGGTCTCCAATGCCTGGCCCAAATGGCTGCTGGCCACGGCGGCATTGCCCAAAGGACCATGCGAGGACGCCTGCACGGCCGCACCAACCTCTATCCCAAGCCACGGTCGGCCGCTTGCCTCAAGCGCGGCGGCAATTAAACGATTGATGGTTCCTTGATCCAGCAAGGCGTCCGAGGTGGACAGCGCCGCCCATGGAGGCATGTCGGCCTTGTGCAACGCGGCGTCCACGTCGATGCCCAATCCACGCAGCGTGATGCAGAGCATTTTTGCGTACGTGGGATGCACAAATGGCGTACCCGGAGCGGGCGGGGCATTGCTCAATGGGTGGCTCTTTTTTAAAATTCGAATTGTCGGGTTGGCAGTTAATGACGATTAGACGACATTATTAGCGGTGTTCAGATTCTCTGCTTGTATCGATACTTGACTACGGTCAACACACTAAAAACGAGGAGAACCACTATGGCCCACGCATTGACAGACAAGAACAGCACCAACAATTGGAGCGACAAGCGCTGGTTGTGGCTCCTCAGTCCCTCCATACCTGTGGCATTTACAGGTTCATTGCTCGCATTTGTATGGAGCGGCCAATGGTGGTGCCTCCTGTTTGCCCCCGTCTTCGTCCACCTGTTCATGCCCTTGCTGGATGTGGCATTTGGTGAGGACTTCAGTAACCCCCCTGAGTCTGCGGTTGCGCAACTCGATCAGGACGTCTTCTACCGCGCATTGGTCTGGGCCTATGTACCATTCCAAATCGCAGGCACGGTGTTTGGCGCATGGCTGGCGGCGACCCAGTCCTTGCCTTGGTACGCCTATGCCGCACTGGTCCTGTCGGTTGGCGCCTTTAACGGCATTGGAATTGCCACTGCGCATGAACTGGGGCACAAAAAGGAAACCCTGGACCGCTGGTTGGCCAAGATCGCGTTAGCACCCACCATGTACGGGCACTTCTATGTTGAGCACAACCGCGGCCTTCACAAACGGGTT
>CAJASG010000506.1 GCA_903944555.1 uncultured beta proteobacterium | reverse complement strand
GGCCCGTTGGGGTGGCGATGAGTTTGTGGTGATGCTGGAGCGTCTGAGCGAAAACACGCTGAGCGCCGCCACCCTGGCGAAAGCCGTGGGTGAAAATATTCTCGCCACACTGAACCGCACCTACCCAGCAGCGGCGGCGAGCACCACAGCGCGGCCAGCATCGGCGTTACCTTGTTTGGCGGTGGCCTGGCGGAGGGCACTGACGAGCCCCTCAAGCGGGCCGACCTGGCCATGTACCAGGCCAAGGCGGCGGGCCGCAATGCAATGCGCTTTTTTGATCCCCAGATGCAAGCCGTCGTCAGCGCCCGCGCCGCACTGGACGCAGGTTTGCGCGATGCCGTTCAGCAGGAACAGTTTTTTCTGCTCTACCAAGCGCAGGTGGACCGCTTGGGTCGGCTCACCGGTGCCGAGGCCTTGGTGCGCTGGCAGCATCCTCAGCGTGGCCAGGTGCCCCCGGCGGAGTTCATCCCCCAAGCCGAAGAATCCGGGCTGATACTGCCCTTGGGCCAATGGGTGCTGGAGGCGGCTTGCACGCAGCTGGCCGAATGGGCCAGGCAGCCGACCATGGCGCATTTGTCGTTGGCGGTCAATGTAAGCACCCGCCAGTTTCACCAGGCTGACTTTGTGGCACGGGTGCTGGCCGCGCTGCAGCTCAGCGGCGCCAACCCCGAGCTGCTGAAGCTGGAGCTGACCGAGAGCCTGCTGGTGACCCATATCGACGACGTGATTGCCAAGATGTGCACCCTGAAGGCCCACGGCGTGGGCTTTTCGTTGGATGACTTTGGCACCGGTTACTCCTCGCTGTCTTACCTCAAGCTGCTGCCGCTGGACCAACTCAAGATTGACCAGACGTTTGTGCGTGACCTGCTGACCGACCCCAATGACGCGGTGATTGCCCGCACCATTGTGGCGCTGGGCCACAGCCTGGGTCTCAAAGTGATTGCCGAAGGCGTAGAAACCGCCGCCCAGCGCGACTTGCTGGCGGGGCTTGCCTGTGACGCCTACCAGGGCTACTACTTTGGCCGCCCCGTGGCGGCGGCCGAGCTGCTGAATTTTAAGTAAAAAGTGGCCTTAAGCCCCGTAGATAGTGCGCAAGCAGCTACTAAATGCATAGCGGTCAGATAGCAATAAATAGCAGACAGGGAGATAAAATAATGAACCAGATCACGGGCACTGCCCTCGCCGGCACTGCGACTAGCTTCCCCATTGTGGGCGTGGGTGCATCGGCCGGCGGGTTGGCGGCCTTTGAGGCCTTTTTCTCCGGAATGCCCGCTGACGTCGACCCCGGCATGGCCTTTGTGCTGGTGCAGCACCTCGACCCGGACCACGCAAGCATCCTCACTGAGTTGATTCGCAGCCATACCCGCATGCCGGTGTACGAGGTGGATGACGGCATGGTGGTGAAGATCAACTGCATCTACGTCATTCCCCCCGCCCACGACATGGCGCTAATCAGCGGTGCACTGCAACTGCTGGAGCCAGGCTCGCCACGGGGCCTGCGCCTGTCCATCAATCACTTTTTCAACTCATTGGCACAGGACCAGCGCCAATGGTCCATTGGCATCGTGCTCTCAGGCACTGGGAGCGACGGCACTTTGGGCGTACAGGCGATTCACGCGGCCGGTGGCATGGTGATGGCCCAAACCCTGGAATCCTGCGACTTTGATGGCATGCCGCGCAGCGCCATTGGCACGGGATTTGTGGACTACCAGCTTGCGCCCGAGGCCATGCCCGCCCGCCTCATCCGCTACGTTGCGCATACCTTTGGCAAACTCACGGTGTTGGCCAGCCATCCGAAACCCGTGGTGGCCAGTGCATTGCGCAAGATATTGCTGGCCCTGCGCGCCCAAACCGGTCACGACTTCGCGGGCTACAAGTCCAGCACACTGCACCGGCGCATTGAGCGGCGGATGGCGGTGCACTATATCGATGCCGTCGACGTGTATGTGCGCCGCCTGCAGCAGTCCCCCGAGGAGGTGGACGCCTTGTTTCGGGACTTGCTCATTGGCGTAACCAATTTCTTTCGGGACCCTGAGGCTTTTCAGGCGC
>CAJASG010000505.1 GCA_903944555.1 uncultured beta proteobacterium | reverse complement strand
GCCTCCACCACGGGAGACCTGGTGCAAAAACTGATGTCGGGTTAACATTATTTTGCTATATTTTTCATAGCTGCTTGCGCATATATCTATTGGTCTAATGCCGCATTTAGCCTCAAAAATCGCCTCCTTTTCAGCCCCAAAAGGCTTGCGTTGACAGCAGGCACAATATCCATACACTACTGTACTGAAACAACGCACCATCGTCCCAAATACCCCACACCATGAATTCCACACTTGGCATATTTATCCCCCTGCTGGCAATTTATGGGCTGTTTTTGATCTGGTACGGCGGGCGCGGCAAGCCGCTCGAAGCCCGCGAGATTGAAGAGTTATTGACTGCGCTTGATGCCCCAGCCGGCGAACCAAAGGACCAGGCCGCACTTGAGGACATTCGCAAACTGATTGCCAGCGATGACGGAGGAGAGTTCGTCATGCAAAACCTGGTGCGCTACCGGGCCAAAGCTTTGTACCCCGCAGGCCACAGCTATGGCGACGACCCGCGCGCGGCAGACCGGCGTTACGCCAAAGCGATTGCATGGCCCTTGTTGCGCCACGCAAACATTTTGCTGTTTGTGGCGCGCCGCAGTGGGAGTTTTGTCGAACCCTCAGATGCGGTCGCCTGGCACTATGTCGCCATGGTGCGCTACCGCAGCCGCCGCGATTTTTTACGCTTTGCCGTCGCAGCGCATCGTGCAGACACGTTTATTCACAAGTGGGCTGCGATCGAAAAGACCCACATCTTCCCAGTGAAACCCTTGCTTAGCCTGTTTTTCGTACGCGCAAGCGTCGCTGCCATTTTGGCGCTGGTAGGCGTTTCAATTTTCGCGCTCAGGGCGCTTTGGGCTTAGCAGGCGGCTCTCGCCGAATCAAGTAGCGGGTGATGATGCCCTTGAGGTATTCCTTGGTCTGGGGCGGATTGTCCGGGCGGCTGAGGGCCTGGTTGCTGCCAACAATCGCCAGGTAAAACAGGGACGCCAGATCCGCCGCAGCGCGCGGGTCACCGGTCAGCCGCTGGAACTTGGTCTCAAACAAGGCCAGCCGCATCTGGTCCACCTCAAGCAGCATCTTGGCCACGGCGGCATCACGCCGCGCAAGACCGCGCACGGCCAACTCAAAGCGCATGTTTTCCAAGTCAGTTTGGGCGTGCGCCAGTGCGGCCTCCAGCAACAACTCCAGATCGCCCTGCGGGTCTTCGATCGCCGGGGTCTGCATGCTTTGGCCCGTCGCAATTTCTTGGGACTGCCAGCGCATCAGCAACGTGTTCACCAGGTCGGCATGGTCGGTGAAGTGCCAATAGAAGCTGCCGCGGGTAACCCCCAGTGCGTCGGCAATCACCAGAACACGCACGTTGTCAAAGCCGCCTTCCACCACCGCATGGAATGCGGCGTCCAGCCAGTCATCTCGGGACAGTCTGGGGGTTTCAGAGCGCTTGCGCGTCTTGGGGGAAGTGCCCACGGTTATCTTCTTTTCGCCATCATCCCTGGATTGTGCAACATGTCAAAAATCCGCTTGCCATGATAATATTCACGTCAACAGTACAGTTGTGTATGGAAGATCGTCATGAAAAACAAAATGCTGGTATTGGTCCTGACCATGTGGACATGTGCGTCATTGATGGCTGCGGACAAAGTGCGGCCCAACATCATGGTCCTCGTCGCGGACGACTGGGGATTCAGCGATGTAGGCTCGTTTGGTGGTGAGATCTCCACCCCCCATATTGACGCCCTCGCCCGCAACGGCGTGCGCTTTTCCAACTTCCACGTAGCCGCCTCGTGCGCCCCCACGCGCTCCATGTTACTGACCGGAGTGGACAACCACCGCAACGGCGTTGGCAACCTGAAGGAAACGATGCCCCCAGAGCACTTGGGCAAGCCCGGCTACCAGGGCTCGCTAAACGCCAATGTGGTGACGGTTGCCACGCTGCTGCAAGACAGTGGTTACCGCACCTACATCACAGGTAAGTGGAATGTGGGCTCGGAGCGCTACAACCTACCGGACAAGCGCGGCTTTGACCGCTCCATCGTGCAAGGCGACACTGGCTCGGACAACTGGGACCCCACCCAGCGCTACCTGCCCCACTCCGCCAAGGTGGACTGGTTTGAGAACGGCAAAGAGACGGCCATGCCCAAGGAGTATTACTCGTCGCAGTACTTTGTCGACCGAACCATTGACTACCTGAGTGCAGGGGCCAAGGATGCCAAACCATTCTTTGCCTATGTCGGCTTTCAAGCCAACCACGTCCCCTTGCAGGCACCGCGCGAATTTATTGACAAATACAAGGGCAAATACAAAGACGGCTGGACCGCCCTGCGTGAGTCTCGGCGCAACAAGGCCGCCGAACTCGGACTCATTCCCCCAGGCACGCCCATGGCGCGCATGAACACTACACGCGACTGGGACGCCCTGAGCGACCAAGACAAGCTGTACGAGCAGCGCCGCATGGAGGTGTATGCCGGCATGGCCGACGCCATGGATTTCCATGTGGGGCGCTTGATCACCCACTTGAAACGCACCGGTGAGTACGACAACACGGTGTTTGTGTTTTTGTCCGACAACGGCTCAGAAGGATCGGACTACGCCGAAGCGCAGCTGTGGTTGAAAACGCAATACACCCAAGACATTGACAAGCTCGGTGGCAAAGGCGCCTACGGCATCATGGGCCCCAGTTGGGCCAGCGCCGCCGCATCGCCCTTGAACACCTACAAGTTTTACGCGGGTGAAGGCGGTATTCGCACACCCCTGATCATCTCCGGCGTAGCGGGTGTGCGGGCCAACCAGGTGCAGCAAAGCCTGACCCATGTCACCGACATCATGCCCACGCTGCTGGAGCTGGCAGGAGTCCCGCTGCCAGGCAACCAATACAAGAACCAAACGATTGAACCCGTCGCAGGCACCAGCCTGTTGCCCTTGCTACAGGGCAAATCCCAGCGGGCACACCCCGCGACGCAGGCAATTGGGTACGAGCTGTCCGGCAATTTGGCGCTGTTCAAGGGCGACATGAAGCTGGTCAAAAACCTGCCCCCCGTGGGCGATGGGCAGTGGCATCTGCACGACCTGGGTAAAGACCCTGGGGAAACCACCGACCTGCAGGCCCAAATGCCAGACCTCTTCAAGGCCATGCAATCGGATTACGAAACCTATGCCAAGGCCCACGGCGTGCTGCCCATGCCCGATGGCTACAACCCGACCAAACAGGTATTTCTCAACAGCATGACGCACTACTGGTTACCCACCTATGGTGCCAAGGCCTTCTTGCTACTGTGTGCCAGTATTGCCGCCGCAGTATTGTTGATTGCCCGCAAACGGAAACCCAAAGCATGAACCCCACGGGCTACCTCGCCAGCCCCTGGCCTGCGGAAGATGGCGGACCCCAGCGCCTGCAAAGTCCCCTCAGCGGTTCGGGGTTGACCCTTCGGGACGGCGAAACCCTGCAATGCACCACACGCAATACCCTGATGTCCACCATGACGGTGCTGGGCGCTCCGGGCGAGGTGTACTTACTCACGCATTCGGCACTGCGCGCCAAGGTCGGGTTGCCCACTACCGCGTGCGTTGAGCGGATTGATCCGATCTCATTGAAGACCCTGTGCAGTTCGCCCCGCCTGCCCGGCGGCCCCATGTGGCCGGGCGGCATGGCCATTCACAGCAACGGCAGTATCTATGTGGTGTACGGCCGGTATGCACACCGGCTGGACCGCCAATGTGCGCTACTGGCCTCGCACCAGTTGCCCGTGAATCAGGCCTACAACTCGTTCGTGATTCTGGACAACGGCCTGATCGTCACCAAAAACCTGTCTGAAACCACCCCGGCACGGCTCACCGTACTAAACGCGGAGTCCATGGCACCCGCCTGTGCGGACACGGTGTGCCCCGAGCCATCCATTGCACGTTTGAGCGCCATTGGGAACACGGTGTATGTGGTCGGCGTGCGCTCCATCTTTCGCTACCACTGGGATGACGCCGTGCAAAGCCTGACGCCAGACACCGACTGGCGCTTTGACTACATTGGCGACACCACCCAAACCTACGGCTGGGATGTGGTGCTGGACGGCACGCACGCCTGGTTCATGGACAACGGAAAACACAACTACTTGGTGAAGATGATCGGCTCGGGCGTGAACCCCACACCCAACCGGCTGATTCGCGTCTCTATGAAGGACGCCACGGACCACCAGATACTGGAAATCAGCGGTATGACCGGTGGCAGCATCACCAACCCGCCGCTGGTGGACGTGAAGCGGAATATTGTGCTGGCCTACGACTCGGCCAACCGCTATCTGCGGGCCTGGCGCTTTGACTTGGTAACCCAAACCATGAGGCCGCTGTGGGAGAAGTCGCCCTTTGGCTGCGCCAGCCATATGGTTTTGTATCCCGATACCGGCGAGCTGGCCATCAACGATTACCGCAATTTTGGTGAGGAAGTGGTGCTACTCCAGATCGAAACCGGTGCCGAAATCGCCCGGGCGCGCAGCGGCGGATTGACCCAGGGAGTGGTGTTTCCCAGCGCCGGCTGGGGGCGTGACTTTTACTGGTCATCGATGGGGCGCCTCGCCCGCATTTTTGTGCAATGAAATTATTGCCGCCCACGCGGCACCGGTAAAATAAAGGTCCTCTCTTCACAGGACCCTTCCATGTCTCTCTTTTCCGCCGTCGAAATGGCCCCCCGTGACCCAATTTTGGGTTTGAACGAACAATTCAACGCCGACACCAATCCGGCCAAAGTGAACTTGGGCGTGGGCGTGTACTACGACGACAACGGCAAGCTCCCCTTGCTGCAGTGCGTACAGGCCGCTGAAAAAACCATGATGGAATCCCCCAAGCCCCGTGGCTACCTGCCTATTGACGGCATCGCGGCGTACGACGCGGGTGTCAAAACCCTGGTGTTCGGTGCTGGCAGCGAACCCATCACCTCCGGCCGCGTGGCCACGGTGCAAGCTATTGGTGGCACGGGCGGACTAAAAATTGGCGCTGACTTCCTGAAGCGCCTCAACCCCAACGCCAAGGTCTTGATTTCCGACCCCAGCTGGGAAAACCACCGCGCCCTGTTCACCAATGCAGGCTTTACCGTTGAAAGCTACCGCTACTACGACGCGGCTAACCGCGGCGTGGATTTTGACGGCATGCTGGCCGACCTGAACGCGGCCGCCGCTGGCACCGTGGT
>CAJASG010000504.1 GCA_903944555.1 uncultured beta proteobacterium | reverse complement strand
GAGTAAATTATGAATTTTGTCGCTTTTGAGCGCGCTAAGCAGGGCACGGGTGCGAGCCGCCGTCTCCGCATTTCTGGCCGTACACCCGGTATCGTTTACGGCGGTACCACAGACGCTTTGGCTATTGAGCTGGACCACAATGCGTTGTGGCACGCCATCAAGAAAGAAGCATTCCACGCCTCCGTGCTGGACATGGAACTCGCTGGCACGACACAAAAGGTCCTGCTGCGCAACGTGCAAATGCACCCCTTCAAGCAATTGATTTTGCACATCGACTTCCAACGCGTCGATGCCACTACCAAGCTGCACATGAAGGTGCCATTGCACTTCAGCGGCGACGAGAATTCTCCTGCAGTCAAAACCGACGGTTGCATTGCCAACCACGTTCTGACCGAAATCGAAGTGCTGTGCCTGCCTGGCGACCTGCCTGAATTCATCGCTGTGGATTTGAGCGGCCTGAAGAAAAATGCATCCCTGCACTTGGCTGACGTGACATTGCCTAAGGGTGTGACTGCGGTTGCCCGTGGTGGCAACAAGAACCCGGTGCTGGTGTCTGTGGTGGCCATCGCTGGTGCACCTGAGGCGCCTGCTGCGGACGCGGCCCCCGCTGGCAAAGGTGGCAAGGCTGCCGCTGGTAAAGCTCCTGCTGCAAAGCCAGCTGCCAAGAAATAATCTACCGTCACCGGTAGGTCATGGAGGCCCACTTCGGTGGGCCTTTTTTTTGGCCAGTTAAACTTCAAAAATGATCAAACTGTTTGTAGGGCTCGGCAATCCTGGCCCGGAGTACGAAGCCACGCGGCACAACGCCGGTTGCTGGTGGATTGAACAACTGGCACGCGAACTGAAAGTCACGCTGAGCATGGACAAGGGCTACCACGGCTTGGTAGCGCGCACCACTGTCAACGGCCAAACGGTCTGGCTGCTGGCACCGCAAACATTCATGAACCTGTCGGGAAAATCCGTCGCTGCCTTGGCCCGGTTTTTTAAAATCGCTCCGCAAGAAATTCTGGTGGCACACGACGAACTGGACATCGCACCCGGTGAAGCCAAGCTCAAACTGGGCGGCAGCCACGCCGGACACAACGGTCTGCGCGACATTCATGCACAACTCGGAACCGACGACTATTGGCGCCTGCGCCTGGGAGTTGGCCACCCCGGGGTGAAGGCGGAGGTGGTCAACTGGGTACTCAAAAAACCCTCGCTGGACCACCGCATTGCCATTGACCAGGCGATTGACCGGTCGTTAAAGGCCTTGCCGCACTTCATTGCAGGCGAAATGGACAAGGCCACCATGCTGGTACACACCAGCAAGCCACCCAGGCCCAAGCCGGCCAAGCCTGAATCGCAGCCCGCAACTGCACCAACCTCGTCGGCTGCCACTACCGCAACTACCGCAAGGACTGAACCATGAGTAGATCACCAAACGCACTTTTAGCTGCTCTACTATTGATAGCTGCTTGCGCAGTATCCACGGGGGCTTGGGGTCAAAAAGTCTATCGATGTGGGAGCAGCTACAGCCAGACTCCCTGCCCTGACGGGGCAATCCTAGACGCTGACGATACGCGCAGCAAATCGCAAAAAACGCAGGCCGACCTAGCCACCGCACGCGACGTCAAAACCGCCAACGCCCTGGAACAGGTCCGCCTCAAAGACGAGAACGAAGCCGCAACCCGAAGCCAACCCGTGACCAAAGGCAGCAAGTCCAGCACGCTCAAGTCAAAAGCCAAGACCGAAGCGAAGGCTGAAGGGACTGCGCAGAAAAAATCCAAGAAAAAGAAAGAGCCGGAGTTTTTTACCGCCAAAGCGGCATCCGAGAAAAAGACGGAGCCGTCAAAGTCCGGCAACTAAGGAGCGAACAGGGGCAAAAAGAGGCGCAGGCCCCCTCAGGTCACAGACTCCGACTTGACGGCCAACTGCAAGCGGCGGTACTTTTGCCATAGCGTCTCCTTGTCCTCAATGAACAAGGGATTGATCGGGATGCAGGCCACCGGGCAGACCTGCACACACTGCGGTTCGTCAAAATGACCCACACACTCGGTGCATTTTTTTGGGTCGATTTCGTAAATCTCAGGCCCCAAAAAAATTGCTTCGTTGGGGCACTCGGGCTCGCACACATCACAGTTTATGCAGTCGTCGGTAATGATCAAGGCCACGCTCAGGGCTCCTCAACGTCTATTGCCGGCTCTTCGGGCATTTTCACAATCATCACCGGCACACCACTGGCGTGCAGTACCTCGTTGGAAACCGAACCCATCATGGCACTGCGCAGGGCACTGGCGCCACGGGCGCCCATCACAATCAGATCGCAGCCAAAGCGCTCAGAAATATCAATAATGGTGTGTGCCGGGTCGCCTTTAGCGACTTCACACTCGTAATCCACCCCGGCTCCATCCAGCACGGCCTGTGCAGACTGCAAAGCGTGCAAACCCGCCTCGGCGCTGACCCGATCAATGACCTCTGGGTCCTGGGCTACCAACAGCTCATACAAGTTGGCAGGCTCCTGCACGTTGGCGAGCACAGCGGTCCCGGACAACCCATCTTTGAGCAAGCGAACCGCAAACCGTACCGCCTCCAACGACAACTCTGATCCATCCACGGGCAATAGTATTTTCATGGTCTTCTCCTGGGGTTCTAGGTCTTGCTAGTTTGCAACTTGGCCAGCAGGCGCGCAAGCACTTGTGGCGCGACAAATTGGGCCACATCGCCCTGCAAGGTCGCGATCTCGCGCACCAAGGTGCTGGAGATGTGCTGATACCGCGCATCGGGCGTCAAAAACACGGTCTCTACATCGGGTGCCAGCGCACGGTTCATGCCCGCCAGCTGGTTTTCATAATCAAAATCTGTTACGGAACGCACACCACGCACCATGGCACGGGCTCCGTGCGCCACGGCAAAGTCGCGCACCAAGCCGGTAAACCCTTCCACTTGCACATTGCCATAGGGCCGTACCACTTCACGCACCGACTCCAAACGCTCTTCCAAGCTGAACATCGTTTTCTTATGGTGGGCGGTGGCAACGGCCACGATGACGGTGCCAAACAGCCCCGCAGCGCGTCGAATCAGGTCCTGGTGGCCTAATGTGACGGGGTCGAAGGTACCGGGGTATACCGCAATCACAGCGTTTGGCATGGCGTGCTCCTTGGGTGTGGTCATGGTGCGGCGAGCAGCAAATGCGCGTGCACCGCACCGGCTTTCAGATAACGGTGCACCACCAGCCCCATCGGGGCCAAAAGTTCATCCGTCCACTTGGTGGGGCCTTCCAGGTACACAAAGCCACCGGGCGCCAACGCGCGTGCGGCAGCCACCAACGCTGGCTCATACAGAGCAGAAGCGAACGGAGGGTCCAAGAAGATGACGTTTTGAGTGGCAGGTGCCAGATGGCGCAGCGCGGCCACCCCCTCGCCCCGCACGATGCGCACCGCATGGGCACTTAAGTGGGCCTGCGTACTGTCCAACTGGGTTACCAAGGTGCCGTCTTGCTCCACCAGCAGCACCTCCAGCGCGCCGCGCGAAGCCGCCTCAAAGCCCAAAACGCCCGTACCGGCAAAGACATCCGCACAGCGCCACCCGGTCAGGTCCTGGCCCAGCCAGTTGAACAGCGTCTCACGCACACGGTCAGGCGTGGGGCGCAGGCCCGGCTTATCGGCGACTTTGAGCTTAGTTCGCTTCCATTGACCGCCGATGATGCGGACTTCATGGGTTTGGATGAGCTTGGCACGCACAGGCCGCAGCGGGCGACCATTGGGGCCCACTTTTGCTTTGGTTTTTTCTTTCATTGGCAAAGCTTAACCGAAGGGCCCAGGTTTTCAGTTAGACTGAAACGAAGGAGTCATCACTATGGCAGGCGTATTCGGTAAAGATCCCAACATGAAGAAGAACAACCACGCGGAGATGGAGCGGGTAGCGGCGGAACGCAAGCGCAAGCTGGCGGAAGCGGCGGCCAAATTCAACCAAAAGAAACCCGTCCCCGCGACGGGCGAAGCAGTCCCAAAATAAGGGCTGCGCACATAAATAAGAGCCCCTTCATTGGGGCTTTTCTATTTTTCGGCTGCGCTTGCACTGCACCTCGCCGGGCACGATCAATCTGAAAAACTGGGTCCTCGAAGGGCATGTCTGATTTATGGCTGCGCCCCCAGCACCACCGTGACCATTTTTTCCGGCTGCAGCTTGCGGGCGAAGGCGGCGCGGATGTCGGCCTGCTTCAGTTTTTGCACCTGCTGCGTCCAGGTGTCCAGGTAGTCCAGCGGCAGGCCGTTCCAAGCGATATTGGCCACATTGCCGAGCAACTTGCGGTTGCTGTCGATCAGCAGCGGGAAGCCGCCAATCAGGTTGTCCTTGGCGGCCTGCAGCTCTGCCGCGGTCGGACCGTTGGCAACAAACTTGCCAACCACCTCGCGCACCAATTGCAGGGCCTGCTGCGCCTGGTCGGGTCGGGTTTGCAGGCCGATGGTGAACGCGCCGGCGTGCATGCCTGGGGCGAAATGGCTGTACACGCCATAGGTCAGGCCGCGCTTTTCGCGCACCTCTTCGGTCAGGCGCGAGGTGAAGCCGCCACCGCCCAAAATGTGGTTGCCCACGGTCAGCGCAAAAAAGTCAGGATCCTGGCGCTTGAAGCCGGGCTGGCCGACCAACACGTGGGCCTGGGCCGAGGCAAAGGCAATGTGCTGCTCCTGTGGCGCTTGCAGGGGCTGCACCTCGGCCACCGGCGGCAGCGCCGGGCAACTAGATACTGGCAACCGGGCAAATAACTGCGTCACCAGCGCATCGGCCTGCGCACGGTCCAGTGCGCCGACGATGCTGACCCGGGCATCGCAGGGCTGAATCGCCCGGCTGTGCAGGGCTTGCATGTCTCGCACCGAGATGCGGTTCAGCGTGGCCTCTGTCATCTCTTGTCCGTAAGGGTGCAGGCCGTAGACCGCACGGGAATACGCCTTGGCCGCCAGCGTGGCCGGGCGGGTGTCGGCCTCTTTCAGGGAGGCAATCAGTTTGGGACGGTCACGCAGCCAAGGCGCTTCGGGGAAGGCCGGTTCACCCAGCTGGCGGGCTGCCAGCGCAGCCGCCTTGGCCAGCAGGTCCGGGTAGGTCAGCGAGCGCAGGGAGAAGCTCATGCGGTCGTTGCCCGCGCTGCCGCCAAACGAGGCGCCCAGATCAGCCCAGGCTTCGCTCAGCCCGTTCTCGTCCAGCGCCGGCTCGGCCCCGTGGGCGCGCACGCCATTGGCGGTGGCGCCCGCCATCAGGCTGGCGAGACCGGCTAGCTCGACGGGGTCGCGCCGGCTGCCGGCGTCAAACTCGATCTGCACGTCGACCATCGGAATTGCGGGGCTTTCCACCAGGTACACCCGCACGCCCGAGGCTTGCGTCCAGTGCGTGATAGGAATTCCTGCCCACGCAAAATTCACAAGAAAAAGGCCTAAAAGACCCGTGGATACTGCGCAAGCAGCTCTTTTATTGATAGCAATCATGGAGTGGTCTCAGTGCCGTGCGCCAGCCTGGGGCACGCGGGGTTTGCGTTGTTTGTCCAGCGGCTGGGGCAGCAAGGTCGCCACGGTCAGCGCATCGTCACCAAAATACTTGGCGGCAACGGCCTGCACCTGCCGGGGCGTGATGGCCCGCAGGCGGGCGATGATGCGCGCGTCTGCGTCCAGCGGAAACCCGTTGACCCAATGGACACCCAGGATGCGCGCCTGGTTAAACACGCTGTCGAGCTTGTAGACCTCACCCGCCACCCACTGGGTCTTGACACGTTGCAGCTCAGACTGCTGCACGCCGTCACGCGCCACACGGGCCAGCTGCTCACGCAAGGCTGCCTCCACCTGGGCCGCGGTCTTGCCGTTGGCGGGCACGCCAAACATCATGAACACCTGCGGCCCACGGGCGCTTAAGCCCGAGTGGGCGCCCGCACTGTCGGCCACATGGTCTTCGGGCTGGGTCAGGGCGCGCTCCAGCCGCGCGCCGTCATAGCCATCCAGCACTGCCGACAGCACCGTCAAGGCCAGCGCCTCGTCGCTGGGGTTCATGTCAGCGGCAGGGGATTCGGAAGACCCCTCCGACGGCTCACTCGGCACCGGCCCGGCCAGCCCCTGCGCGCTCAGACCGGGCACCTTGAAAGTCAGAGCCACATAGGCCTGCTCGGCCGGGGCCTTGAAGTTGAGGCGGCGCAGGCCTGACTGCTCCGGCTCCTCGCGCGGTTTGCGCGCCTCCAGCGCACGCTTGGGGATCGCGCCATAGTATTTTTCGGCCAGGGCCTTGACCTGAGCCACCTCAACATCCCCGGCGACCACCACGGCAGCATTGGCCGGGGTGTACCAGCGCTGGTAGAAGGCGCGGGCGTCCGCTGGCGTCATGGCGTCCAAATCACTCATCCAGCCCACCACCGGGCGGCGGTAGGGGGAGGCGGTGAACACGGTAGCGTCCATCGCCTCGTGCAGGCGGGCGTGCGGGTTGTCCTCGGTGCGCATACGGCGCTCTTCCTTGACCACTTCCAGCTCTTTGAGAAAATCGGCGTCGCTCCATTGGCTATTGGCAAAGCGGTCGGCCTCCAGGCGCATCACATCTTCCAGCCGGTTGGTCGGAATCTGCTGGTAGTAGCCGGTGTAATCCTTATTGGTGAAGGCGTTTTCGCGCCCACCCAAGGCCGCCACCCGGCGGGAGAAATCCCCGGCCTTCACGGTGGGGGTGCCCTTGAACATCATGTGCTCCAGCACATGGGCCACACCCGAGGTGCCGTCCACCTCGTCCATGGAGCCCACCCGCACCCACAGCATGTGCACCGCCGTGGGGGCCCGGTGGTCGGGCTTGACGATCAGCGTCATGCCGTTCGACAGGGTGAACTGCTCCACGGCCGCCGGCGCCGCGGTGGCCGGGGCCAAAAGTCCGACCCCCAGTGTCAGAACCAAGGCCGAAATCAGGCGACTGGCGAGCCGATTGCGGGAAGAAATAATGGCCGCAAAAAACGGCATGGACAGGCGGGATGGGTGTTTCATAGAATGCTGTGATTCTAAGAACGTCGCACATGTTCAGCTTTTTCAAAAAAAATCCCCTCCTTCGCCCCTTGTGACTCCCACGGTGCCCTCTGCAGCACCGACGATTTCACCCCTGCCATTGCCCAGCGCGTTTCCCTCGGGCGGCTCGCTC
>CAJASG010000503.1 GCA_903944555.1 uncultured beta proteobacterium | reverse complement strand
GGCGCTGCTCTTGCGGCAAAAGGCTCCAGCTCTCACCCGCCATGGGCTGTGTTTGCAAGGTGCGCAAGCGCAAGTACAGCACCGGCGCGGGCAAGGTGACACGCGCCAGCTGCTCGCTCAGCAAGCGCTGCAAGTGCGCCATATCCTGTGTCGCCTGTGCCGTACGCAACACCAGACGGCCTTGCTGTGCACCGGTGTGATGGGCATCCACATGCAGGGTGTTGGAGCGGCGTGTATCCAGGTCCCACAAGAGCTCCAGCGCCAGCACACCGCGCTGGCGGGCACGCAGCCACACCAACAACTGCGCCAGCAAGCGCCGCGCACCGAACAGCAAGGCCGGGGCCGTCTCTACGCTGGCCGACAACTCCAGCGGCGCATCAAACACCTCGGGCAGTGTGAGCCATGGGTAGACCTCGGGGCATTGGCCATAGGCACGGTCCAGTGCATCGACCAGCTCGGCACCAAAGCGCCGCACCAAGCCCCCCCGGGGCAGCGCGCGCAACTGCCCCCAGGTGCTGATGCCCAGCCGGCTCAGCGTGGGCGCGTGGGCCCGGGCCGCCGCCAGCGCGTGCAGGGGCAAGGCATCGGGGACATCGGTCGAATGACTCCACAAACGCCCAATCGCTATCAAAGAAGTAGCGCCTTGCGCACATTCCACGTGCTCTGCAGGCTCATTTGTCTTAAAAATAGCGATCAGCAACGCAGGCAGACCACCAAACAGGCGTTCACTGGCGGAGACCTCCAGCACCAAAGCGTCGTCCACCTGCGCCACCATGGGCGTGAACTGCAGCGACCACCACGCCAAGGCGCTGCGGACATCTGCCAGCGGCGCCTCTGCCTGCGAGGTCGACCGCGTTTCAGGCCGCGGCCGCAGCGCGATCCAGTGCATGACTGTCGGCATTGAAATGGGCACCGGCTGTCAGCCGCTGGGTGGCCAACAAAATGGATAGGCGCGATGAACAGGCCTGCAAGTGCAAAGCATGCGCCAGCGGCGGGCCGCGCCGCTTGAGAATTTGCACCTCTAACCGGTCAGCCGCACCGGATGCACCGGCTGGCGAGGCTGTGCTGCCCTGCCCTTGCAGGCCAATCCACATGCGCAACACGGCGGGGGAGGCATCGTGCAGCGCGTGGGCCGGGCGTATGACAAACAGCAACTTGCCGTGTTCGGCCGCTGCCATTTGCAGGCGGCGCAGCTGGTCCGCGCGCGCTTGCGGCAACCAGGCCAGTACGGCATCCACCTCCGCGCAGCGCAGTGCTTGCTCGGTGGCCCACAAACGGGTTGGCGGCAAGGGCGTATTCACCCACAGCAAGCGCGGGGTCAGCAGGCCCTGCGCTGCCAGCGCAGGCGCGAAAGGCACATGGGGCGCACCGACCAAAACCACCGGCCCTTGGCCACTGTGCGCCAACGCAGGCAGCAACAAACGCCATTCGTTGTGCACACCGGGGGCCTGCAAAATTTCGGTCAGCGCCCCGACAGGCCAGCCGCCGCCAGGCAGTTCAGCGTTGAGCAGTGCGTCGCCGGTCGCCAAAACCCGGGCTGGAGCACGGGCCAGCGCATCGGCATGCCAGACGTCGGCATGGATACTTTCCAGTCCAAGATGGACTGTTGGATTGATTGCTGAGGCAGACATGACAAGGGTTTGAAATTAAATACTGTAATTAAGCACAGTATATTTCAGACCTTGCCATTTGTCATGCTGGTCGGCCCAGCGCGCGCCCTCAGGTGTGGGAATTAGACTGGCCAATGTCTGGCCAGCGGTGGCGAATGTAAAACCAGGAGCACAGGCCCAGACTCATCATCAGAACGGACGCAGCCGCCAGCCCCACCGTGGAGTGCATGACCAGCGGTGCAATCACGCCCGCCACGATGCCATTGGCCGTTGACCCCACAAACATCTGCAGGCTGGACGCCATACCGCGACGCTCGGGGTGCAGGTCTAACACCAGCAGGGTCACAACAGGCACCATCAGCGCCCAGCCAAACGCAAACACGGCAATGGGGAACATGGCCCAGCTGACGTGCGCCTTGAACAGCAAGTTGGCACCCAGATTGACCAGCCCAATGAGCAGCATGATGACGAAACCATTGCGAATCTGCTTCTTGGGGGAGTGCTTGCCAGCCACACGCCCGCTGACCATGGCGCCACCCATAATGCCGCTGATGGTGAGAATAAAGAACCAGAAAAACTGCTGGGGTTGCAGCCCCAAGTGTTCACCCAAAAACACGGGCGCACTCAGCACATATAAAAACATGCCATTAAAGGGGATGCCACTGGCCAAGGCTAATAGCAGGAAACGCGGGTCCGAGCCCAGCTGCCAGTACCCTGCCAACAGGTGCTTCGCGTTAAATGGCTGGCGTTGGGTAAGGTGCAGCGTCTCGGGCAAGAGCCGGTAGTTGGCCACCCACAACACGACACCAACGCCACTCAGAAACCAGAAAATGGCATGCCAACTGCTGTGGATCAACAGCCAGCCCCCTACCATGGGGGCAATGGCGGGAGCCACGCCAAAGAAAATGGTGACCTGGCTCATCACCTTTTGCGCCTGCGAAGGTGCAAACATGTCCCGAATAATGGCGCGCGACACCACAATACCCGCGCCGGTGGACAAGCCCTGCACCG
>CAJASG010000502.1 GCA_903944555.1 uncultured beta proteobacterium | reverse complement strand
GGTTCCTGTCCTTGTATTTGTTGATGGCCTTGGGCCTCAAGGGTGGCTTTGCCCTGGCCAAGTCCGGCATGACGACGGAGGTGCTCGTCAGCCTGGGCGCCGCCATGGGCATGGCCATCCTGGTGCCCGCGCTCGGTTACCTAACGTTGCGGCGATTCCTCAACGGTTTTGATGCTGCGGCAATTGCTGCCACCTACGGATCGGTCAGCGCGGTCACCTTCATCACCGCCGTGCAATACCTTGATACCCATGGCATCACTTTCGGCGGTTACATGGCGGCTGCGATGGCGCTGATGGAGTCTCCCGCCATTGTGCTGGCGGTGCTGCTGGCCAACCATGCCCGGCAAAGGACTGCCGCATCGACCCCACCGGGCACGGTCAGTTCTAGCAACGCGCCTATTGGACGAATCCTGCACGAGGCACTGACCGACGGCGCCCAGCTATTGCTTGTGGGCGCGATGCTGATCGGCGTGCTGACCGGCGAGGCGGGTCAGGCTGCCATGAAACCTTTCTCTGTGGATTTATTCAAAGGCATGCTCGCATTCTTTTTGCTGGACATGGGTTTGCTGGCGGCGCGCAACATGGGCAAGCTCAGGGGACAGTCTGCATGGTTGTTGGCGTATGCCATTGCGGGGCCATTGGTACATGCAGGTATCGCCCTGATGCTCGGCTGGGCGCTTGGGATGTCAGCCGGTAACGTGGCCCTGCTGATGGTGTTGGCGGCCAGTGCGTCCTACATCGCCGTGCCTGCTGTCATTCGCCATGCGATTCCTGAGGCCAACCCCTCGCTCTACTTTGGCATGTCGCTGGGGCTGACCTTTCCGTTCAACATTTTGATCGGCATTCCGCTGTATGTACATGTGGCACAGCATTGGCTCCAATGACATCGACTCACACATGATTTGAAAAGGAAAATGCAGTGCGCAAATATGCCCAAAACAGTCCCCAGGCCGCCGCCAGAATCGTCACAGGCTTCACTTGCGTGACGTTGAATCCTCGCTGAAACGTAATTGAATCTAGTTGCCTGTGTTGCGGGAACGCAAGCGCCGGGGCCGCTGGAGCCATTCCAATAGCGTGACCGTGCCGAGTTGCCGCGTCATCCTTAGGAGGAAACTATGGCGGATATTGACACCCTGTTTGGCAAGGCCATCAGTGAAATCGAGCACATGCTCAGCACCAAGACCGTGGTCGGCGACCCCATCACAGTGGATGGCAACACGCTGATTCCGTTGATCAGCGTTGGATTCGGCTTCGGCGTCGGTGCGGGTGAAGGAAACGACCCCAAGAAAGGCGCCGGCAACAGTGGTGGCGCAGGCGGCGGTGGCGGTGTCAAGCCGGTGGGTGTCATCATCATCAACAAGGATGGGGTGCGGCTGGAAACGGTCAAAGGTGGCGCCGCCTCGTTGGTGGATAAATTGGTCGACGTTGCCAGCAAGTACGCGCCCAGCAAACCCGCCGCTGATTAGCTAAAACACGCAATGGATGTCTTGCTGATCGCGGTTGCGGTCATGGTGGGCTTGCCGTTGTTGCTGCTTGCGGTGCCGGTCAGAGTGGCGTTTCGCGTGGCGCGTGCAGAGGCATTTAGCGGGAAGATCGCGATCCACTGGATGTTCGGCTTGTTGCACGTGTTCGTGCGGATTCCCGAGGCGCGGCAAGCGCCGCATTTAGCAGCACCGAGCAAGCCGGAAAAGCCGAAGAAACTGAATCAAGGCCGTAGCCGTAGCCTTAGCCGTAGTCGCAGCAATGCCTTGGCCCTGTTTTGGCAAGCGGATTTTCGTCTGAGGGTTTACCGTCTGGTCACGGATGTTTGGCGTGCGGCGCACCTGCATCGCTTGCGCCTGCGCATGCGACTGGGTTTGGGCGATCCGGCGGACACCGGTCAGTTGTGGGCGGTTTTGGGGCCGCTGAGTGCGCTGGCGCAGGGTCTGCGCGGTGCAGACGTGCACATTGAGCCGGCGTTCATGGAGTCCGTGTTCGAGTTCCATGCGCGTGGTCGGTTGCTCGTGATTCCGCTGCAGCTCTTGGCGCTGGCGTTCGCCTTTGTGCTGTCGCCGGTGTGCATCCGCGCATGGCGTAGTCTGCAACGCGGCCCGGCTTGAGTTGACTGGTGCTACTGTATTGATAGCTGCTTGCGCAAATTCCACGGGTGTTTCAGGCTGATTTGGCTAAAATTTCAGGCGGTTTCTGGGATGGCCTGCATAGTAATTGCCACGCCACCCAACACCGCATTGCCCGATAAGGGGTCACGCAGTTGATCGTCCAACAGGGCGTTCAGGTTGGCGCCGGGGCGCTCGGCGGCCAGCTTGAGTTGTGCGCCGGGCAGGTTGTGGCCCCAGCCATGTGGCAGGCTGACCACGCTAGGCATCATCTCGGCGCTGATCTGCACTTGGGCCTGGATGCTGCGCGGCCCGTTCGCGATGTGGGCCAACGTTCCGTCTTTCACATTCAAACGTTCGGCGTCGATGGGGTGCACCAGTGCGGTACAGCGGAACGGCCCTTTGGCCAGGGTGGGCAGGTTGTGCATCCAGCTGTTGTTGGTGCGCACATCGCGTCGGCCAATGATGACTAAATCAGGTGCCGGACGTTCGAGGTCGGCAGCGGGGCGGGCCAGGTCGGCCAGTAGCGAAGGTGGGGCCAGCTCGACCTTGCCGCTGGGGGTGCGCAGCATCTCGGGGATGCGGGGTTGCAGTTCACCCAGGTCAATGCCACCTGAACTGTTGGCGGCCATGACCTTGGCCAGGGTCAGTCCGTCGGGCTTCATGCCAAACATGTCCCCATAGGGCCCGGTGCGCAGTGCAACCTCCAGCAGGCGCTGTGGGCCTTTGAGTGCGCTGGTGGCTTGGATGACCGCAGCAGCGTTGGCTCCGGCCAGGCGTTGCGCGTCCTCGGCAAACTGGGCATCGTCCAGCGCGTTGGCATCCATCTGTGCACCGTCGCCACGGGCGATGGCGGCCAGTTTCAACAGGGTTTGCCATTCTTCGGGAGCGCCATCTGTGCGTGGCAGTACGGGTGGGCTGTAGCGGGCATGGTTGCGCCATGAGAGTTGGGGGAAGGCCACGTCGTAATGAAAATCTTCCAGCGGTGACACGCCCGGCAAAATCACGTCGGCGTGGCGTGTGGTCTCGTTCAGGTAGATGTCCATGCTGACCATGAAGTCCAGCGTGTCCAGCGCAGCTGCCAGGCGCGGCCCATTGGGGCTGGACAGCACCGGGTTGGTGGCAACGGTGAACAGGGCGCGGATTTGTCCCGGCCCGGCCACCTCGATCTCTTCGGCCATGCAAGTCATGGGCAGTTCGCCATAGACCTCGGGAGCACCGCTCACACGAGCGTGGTGGCGCCCGGTGGTCACCCCTTTGCCGATGCCGGATTTGCCGGCGGTGTTGCTGGCAAACGCAGCCGACTTGGCAAACATGGCACCGCCGGGGGCGTCCAAGTGGCCGGTCAGCACGTTGAGTACATCCACCAGCCAGCTGGCCAGTGTGCCGTACTCCTGAGTGCAGGTGCCAATGCGGGCGTACACCGCCGCACGCTCGGTGGTGGCCAGTTGGCGCGCCAAGCCGCGGATGGTGTTGGCCTCCATACCGCAGCGCGCAGCCACGGCCTCGGGGGTGAATGCGGCTACCGCTTGCCCCACGTCGTCCACACCATTGACCCAGGCTGCAACGGAACCCAAGCGCACCAACTGTTCCGCAAACAGGGTTTGCACCATTGCGGCCAGCAAGAACACATCGGCACCGGGGCGGATGAAATGGTGCGCATCCGCCACCGCAGCGGTCTCGGTGCGGCGCGGGTCGATGACGATGAGTTTGCCGCCCCGTGCTTGCATGGCTTTGGCCTTGCCTTTGAAGTCGGGCACGGTCCACATGCTGCCATTGCTGGCCAGTGGGTTGGCGCCAATCACCAGCAGCAAGTCGGTGCGGGCAATGTCGGGCAGGGCGACCGATATCCAATGGCCAAACATCAGGCCGCTGGAGAGCTGCTTGGGCATCTGGTCCAGCGTGGACGCTGAAAATACATTGCGCGTGCCCAGTGAGCGGGCCAGCTTGCCAAAGTAGGTCAGCAGCCCAATTTTGTGGGCCGACGGGTTACCGACCAACACAGAAGTCGCATCGCGTCCGTGGGTGGCCATGATGGGGGGCAGGCGGCGCTCGATTTCGGCAAAAGCTTCGTCCCAGGTGGCTTCTTCGAACACACCGTTGCGCTTGATCAGCGGGGTGCGCAGGCGGTCGGGGTCTTCGTGCAGGTCTTTCAGGGCCACCGCTTTGGGGCAGATGTAGCCGGCGCTGAAAACGTCCTTGGCATCGCCTCGAATGCTGACCACCTTGCCATTGTTCACCTTGATTTCCAGGCCGCAGCAGGCCTCACACAAGGGGCAGATGCGGTGGTGGATGGTGTCAGTCATGGGGGTCTCGCCGGGGTAGTTGCAACAGTGCCGGATTTACGCATACCCGTGCGCAGTGTGTCGAGAACGCAGGCGACACGGGTTGCGCGCCACCCCAGGCGCCCCTACGCGCTTGGCGATTGCCGCCTTATTGCTCCACGAAGGCGCGCTCGATGACGTAATCGCCCGGTGTTGTGGTACTGCCTTCTTTGAAGCCGCGCTGTTCCAGAATGACTTTGAGGTCGCGCAGCAAGCCGGGGCTGCCGCACATCATGATGCGGTCGCGTGTCGGGTCCAGCGGCGGTAGACCTAAGTCGGCCTGCAGCTTGCCGGTCTCCAGCAGGGTGGTGATTCGCCCCTGGTGCTCAAAGGCCTCGCGGGTTACGGTGGGGTAGTAGTGCAGTTGACCGCGCACCATTTCGCCCAGAATTTCATGCTGGGGAAGTTCATGCGTGAGGTAATCCCGGTAGGCCAGTTCCGCAACCTCGCGCACACCGTGCACGAGGACGATGTTTTCAAAATGGTCATAGGTGTCCGGGTCCCGCGCCACACTCATAAAGGGCGCCAGGCCGGTGCCGCTGCCCAGCAGGTACAAGGTCTTGCCGGGCAGTAAATAGTCGATCAACAGGGTGCCGGTGGGTTTGCGCCCCACCACGATCTTGTCGCCCCCCTGGATGTGCTGCAAGCGCGATGTCAGTGGCCCGTCTTGTACCTTGATGCTGAGAAATTCCAGGTGATCTTCGTAATTGGCACTCACGATGCTGTACGCGCGCAGCAGGGGTTTGCCGTCCTCCATGGGCAGACCAATCATGGTGAAATGGCCGTTGGAGAACCGCAGGGCGTGGTCGCGTGTAGTGGTGAAGCTGAATAAGCGATCCGTCCAGTGGTGAACACTCAATACGGTTTCTTCAAGAAATGCACTCATTGGGGACTTTCTAAATTTCTCGCCCAAAACTCTCGGGCATTTGCACCGCCACCACTTCACCACGGGCAGTGGCAATGCCATCCACCAGCACCGTGGTTTCCACAATGACCTTGCGGCCTTTGATTTCCTTGACCTTGCCGCGCAGCTCCAGCGCACCGGAGATGGGCGTAGGCTTGATGTAATCCACATGCAGCGAGCCGGTGACGAAGCGAAATGGCGGCAGGGTGTCCATTTCACGCCCCTCCGATCGGTACATGGCCGCTGCCGCCGTGCCGGTGCTGTGGCAGTCGATCAGCGAGGCAATCAAACCGCCGTAGGCATAACCGGGGACTGAGGTGTGGTACGGCTCGGGGGTGAAGAAGGTGACCGACTCTTCACCATCCCAATGGGTTTTGATCTGGTGGCCGTGGGCATTTTGTGCGCCGCAGCCGTAGCACTGGGCCACGTTGTCGGGGTAGTAGTCTTGAAAAGCTTTCATGGCCGCTTTCGGGG
>CAJASG010000501.1 GCA_903944555.1 uncultured beta proteobacterium | reverse complement strand
TGGATGTTGCTGAAACCGCTTCGGCTATGGGTTGCTCGCAGGGTAGTGTCAAAACGCACTGTTCCAGGGCGGTTCATGCTCTCGGGAAGGCTCTGACAGCAAAGGGAATACGACTATGACCAGCTTAAATTTATCGAAAAGAGACGCCTACGAGGATAAATTCGGACAAATGATTGCCAAGCGCCTGTCGGGATCAACCGACAGTATTCCGCACGACATCTCCGAACGCCTTAAGGCTGCACGCATGCAAGCGCTATCGAAACGCAAGGTGGTCAAACCCCAGCTTGCGTCCGGCACATCAGTCCGTGGCGGTGTACTTTCATTGCACATGGGCGACAACGACCGCAGCCTGTGGAACCGCATCGCATCCTTGCTCCCCCTGTTGGCACTGATTGCAGGCCTGGTAGCAATTGCCGTTGTGGCTGAGGATGATCGGGTCAAAGAGTTGGCCGATATTGATGCACAACTTCTGACCGACGAACTCCCACCGGACGCTTACACAGACCCAGGTTTTGCACAATTTTTGCGCACCAACCCTCGCGATTGACTCCGTGAACCCGCTACATGGCAACCATTGAATTACTTGGTGGAAATTCCACTATTTCCGCTGTTAAATCTGCATTTATCCGGACTGCCCGGCTGGCGTTAGGTCTTGCTTGTCTGCTGGGCGTCTATGCACCAGTCAACGCCCAAACTGCAGATACAAGCAATGCGCCGGCTACCGCAGCCGTACCGGCACCAGCACAAGCGATTCCAAAAGCAGTGCTGAGCACCGTCTCTTTCACGCCCAACTGGAGTGACCTCACTGCGACGCAGAAACAGTCGCTTCAACCACTGGCCAATGCGTGGAACGGCTTGAGCGATGGTCACCGCCGCAAATGGATCGCGCTGGCTAAAAACTACCCTACTCTGGCGCCCGCTGAGCAGGCTACATTGCACAGCCGCATGGCCGAATGGGCAGCACTTAAACCGCGAGAGCGGGAGCGTGCCCGCCTCAATTTTGTGGAAACCAAAAAACTTCCGGTTCCAGACCGCGCGTCAAATTGGGAGGCCTACAAGGCCTTAAGCCCAGAAGAACGACAAAAGCTAGCTGAAGGTGCTGCAGTCAAGCGCGCCGGAGCGGCGGCAACCGTAAAACCCGTCTCCCCCGAGAAACTGACCGTGGTTCCCGTCACGCGCAACACACCCCAGCCATTACGCGAACTGGAGATGTCCAAACAACAAGGGATTGATCGCAAAACCTTGCTCCCACTCGCACCAGCCCGCACGCCAGCCGCACCGGCACTGAAGAACTGACTTCGTCCACTGAATTTCAGCTTTCAATGCCGTCTAGTGGCCACCTACAATGCGTGGTCGCTCCAACTGGCCCATCCCACAGAATGCAGAATGAATTGAAAACCCCCGGCTTGTGGACACGCATGGCCTGCTGGATGTACGAAGGCATGCTGATGTTTGGCGTGGTCTTTATCTCGGGATACCTGTTTGGCACCCTCAGCCAAACCAGAAATGCCATGGACAATCGCAACGCTCTGCAAGCCTTTCTCTTTGTCGTCTTTGGTATCTATTTCGTGTGGTTTTGGGCCAAAGGCCAAACACTGGCCATGAAAACCTGGAATATCCGGGTAGTGGGGCGTGACGGCATGGCGATTTCACAAGCCCGTGCGCTGGTCCGATATTGCCTCAGTTGGCTCTGGTTCTTGCCACCACTGGCAGCCCTCTTCCCATTTCACCTCAGTGGACCCGAATCAGCCGTTTTGATTGCTGGCTGGGTCGCCGTCTGGGCACTGTTGAGCCGCTTTCATCCTGACAAGCAGTTTTGGCACGATGCACTGGCAGGCACCCGCCTCGTGGTTTCACACCCGTTAAGCCGATGACTTTGCCCAATAACATCGCCGCAAAGTCTCGGCCAGCCATCAACCAACCAGTCAACCCCCAAAAAGACCGCACAGGGCTGAACCGCATGTGGCATGCCACGGGGTATTCCATGGCAGGTTTGCGTGCTGGCTGGAATGAAACCGCGTTTCGACAGGAAAGCCTGGCTGCGATGCTCCTCATCCCATTGTCCCTGTGGCTAGGTCGCAACTGGGTAGAGACCGCACTGCTCGCGGGCAGCATCATTGCGGTCATGGTGGTCGAGTTACTCAATACCGCCGTTGAAACGGCCATTGACCGCATTGGCCCGGAATGGCACGACCTGTCCAAACGCGCCAAAGACATGGGCAGCGCCGCCGTCTTGCTGAGCTTGCTGTTGAGCATCGGCATCTGGGGTGCAGCCCTTTTCCACCGCTTTGCATGACCGCCCCGGCCTTCTCGCTATGTGTGTACTGCGGCTCGCGCCCGGGCAGCAACCCCGCCTATGCGGATGCGGCACGCCGCGTCGGCCAATGGATCGCCAGGCACAACGGGCAGTTGGTGTACGGCGGGGGCACCGGCGGCTTGATGGGCATCACTGCCAACGCCGTGCTGGAAGCAGGAGGCCGCGTGATCGGCATCATCCCCAAGGCGCTGGTGGACAAGGAATGGGCCCACCATGGCTGCACCGAGTTGCACATCGTGGACACCATGCACGAGCGCAAGCGCATGATGGCGGAGAAATCCGATGCGTTTCTGGCCTTGCCCGGGGGCATCGGCACGCTGGAGGAGTTGTTTGAAGTCTGGACCTGGCGGCAACTGGGCTACCACGACAAACCCATTGGGATTTTGAACACCGCGGACTACTACCAGGGCCTGCTCGACTTCATGGCCACTTCGGTGTCGCAGGAGTTTCTGGGAGACTGGCAAATGGGCTTGGTCAACATCTCCGACGCACCGGAGGCACTCCTGCGTGAGCTGGTGCAATCGGCGGGACTGACTTGTGCACCCCGCCTCGACCAAATCTAGTCCACCCGTTGCGGGTGGACTGAACTACTCTTAAACCGCTGATTCGTCTTGCTCCCCGGTGCGGATACGCACCACACGCTCAACGCTGGTGACAAAAATCTTGCCATCGCCAATTTTGCCGGTGTGGGCGGCTTTGACAATCGCATCCACACAGCGATCAACATCCTCGGTCTTGACGACGACTTCGACTTTGACCTTGGGCAAAAAATCAACCACGTATTCGGCACCACGGTACAGCTCGGTATGGCCCTTTTGGCGGCCAAAACCCTTGACCTCTGTCACGGTCAGGCCGGTCACACCGCATTCGGCCAGGGCCTCACGGACCTCTTCCAACTTGAAGGGTTTGACGATGGCGGTAATTTGTTTCATGCTATTTCCTGATCAGTGGGGACAGCGCTTTAAGCGCGAAAACGACTGGTTATAGGATAACGCCAATCCTTGCCAAAGCTGCGGTGGGTCACTCGAATCCCTACCGGGGCCTGTCGGCGCTTGTATTCGTTGATTTTAATGAGTCGGGTGACCTTGTCCACATCCGCAAACGCGAAGCCCGCCGCCACGATGGACTCGATACTTTGGTCGTTTTCCATGTAGCGCTCCAAAATCGCATCCAGTACCTCGTAGGGCGGCAGGCTGTCCTGGTCGGTTTGATCCGGGCGCAACTCGGCGCTAGGGGGGCGGGTGATGATGCGTTCGGGGATGGGACTGCTGCAGGTGCCGTAGGGGTCATGCGCATTGCGCCAACGGGCCAGCTTGAACACCAGGGTTTTGGCCAGGTCCTTGATCACGGCAAAGCCGCCGGCCATGTCGCCGTACAAGGTGCAATAGCCCGTTGCCATTTCGGACTTGTTGCCGGTGGTCAGCACAATGCTGCCAAATTTGTTGCTCAGCGCCATCAACAGGGTGCCGCGAATACGGGCCTGGATGTTTTCTTCGGTGGTGTCTTCGGGCAAACCGGCAAAATCGTGCGCCAGCGCGGCTTTGAAGGCCTCGAACTGCGGCACGATGGAAATCTCGTCGTAGCGCACACCCATGCGGCTCGCCATGTCGCGGGCGTCAATCCAGCTGATGTCGGCGGTGTAGGGCGACGGCATCATCACGGTACGCACTTTGTCTGGCCCCAGCGCATCCACCGCAACGGCCAGCACCAAGGCCGAATCAATCCCGCCCGACAGGCCGAGCAAGACGCCGGGGAAACCGTTCTTGCCCACATAGTCCCGCACGCCCAGCACCAAGGCGTCCCACAGGTCAGCCTCGGGGGTGCGGATAGGCTCCACTTTTGCTACGATATTCATAGCTGCCTGCGCAGGTTCTATAAGGGCTTGAAACAGATTTTCCCTGAAACTTGGGGCCCGCCCGGCCACCGTTCCGTCAGCGTTCAAAATAAACGAGTGACCTTCAAACACTACCTCGTCCTGCCCACCGACCAGATGGGCATAGACCAGTGGCAGCCCCACGGCCTGCACCCGCTGGCGCATCATCTCCTCGCGCTCATACCCCTTACCCACATGAAACGGCGAGGCATTGATGACCGCCAGCATTTGCGCCCCGGCCTCCTGGGCCAGGCGGGCGGGTTCTTCAAACCAGGCGTCCTCGCAAATCAGCAATCCCACCCGGATACGCGCCCCGGCCTCGCCGGCCTCAAACACACACACGCCATCCCCGGGGGTGAAATAGCGCCGCTCATCAAACACCTGGTAGTTGGGCAGCTCGCGCTTGGCGTAGGTGGCGACCACCTGCCCTTCGCGCAGCACGCTGGCCGCGTTGAGACGGCGCTGCACCGCCACTGAGCGGGTGCGGCTGTCGCCACCGGTGGGGTGGCCCACCACCACGGTCATGTCTTTTAACCCGGCCAGCTGCTGGGCCACTGCTTTCACGGCATCATTGCAGGCCGCGACAAACGCGGGGCGCAAAAACAGATCTTCAGCGGCGTAGCCACAAATCGACAGTTCCGGCGTCAGTAACAGGCGGGCACCGTCGGCATAGGCGGTATGCGCCGCATCGACAATCTTTTTGACGTTGCCGTCCAGATCACCAACAAAGAAGTTGAGTTGCGCAATACACAGTTTGAGAGTCATGAACCAGCCAAATTTCGTTAGCGGCGGCACTGCAAGCGCCGCCATTGCGCAGGGCGCGCACCATGGATGACACCAATTATGTCACCCGGGTATACACATCGCCGCTGGAGGTGAATCCCGCCGCCTGGGACGCCCTGCTGGACGCCCAAGCGCTGAGCAGCCCCTTCATGCGCCACGCCTACCTGGCGGCCTTGCACCACAGCGGCAGCGCCTGCGCGGCCACCGGGTGGGCGCCGCATTTCATCACACTGGAGTCCAACGGCGCGCTGGTGGCGGCCTGCGCCATTTACGTCAAAAGCCACTCCTACGGCGAATATGTGTTCGACTGGGCCTGGGCCAACGCCTACCAGCAACACGGTGTGCCCTACTACCCCAAGGCGGTGGTAGCCGTACCCTTCACCCCCGTGCCGGGGGCCCGTCTGCTGGCCCGCGATGCCCCTGCCCGCGCAGCTTTGGTACGCGCGCTGCTGCGGTGGTGTGAACAATCCGGGCTGTCGTCCCTGCACCTGCTGTTTGCCGGGGACACCGATGCAGCCGCCTGTGCGGATGCGGGCCTGATGCTGCGGCACACGGTGCAGTTCCACTGGACCAACACCGAGCCGGGGTACGTC
>CAJASG010000500.1 GCA_903944555.1 uncultured beta proteobacterium | reverse complement strand
TTTAGCAGGTGCAGCTTTCTTGGCGACTACCTTCTTGGCTGGTACTGCTTTTTTAGCAGGTGCAGCTTTCTTGGCGACTACCTTCTTGGCTGGTGCTGCTTTTTTAGCAGGTACAGCTTTCTTGGCGACTACCTTCTTGGCTGGTACTGCTTTTTTAGCAGGTACAGCTTTCTTGGCGACTACCTTCTTGGCTGGTGCTGCATTTTTAGCAGGGGCAGTTTTCTTGGCCGTTACTTTCGTTGCTGGAGCAGCCTTTTTCGCTGGTGCGACTTTTTTTGGGGCTGGTTTTTTTGCAGTTGCCATTGTTTTCTCCTTGATCAATTTACAAAGAGCACTTCTTGCGGGTTGGAGAGCAAGAAGCGATGCATGTTGTTGGGGACTATCCCAGCAGCATGAACTCGGTGCCACACGCCCAACCCTATCTCAATAGGGTGGTTTTGGGTGTGTGAAATATTAAAAATCATTTCTGCCATCAGTCCCAGGACAGTGCTCCGCCGGATTGGTACTCAATCACACGGGTTTCGAAGAAGTTACGCTCCTTCTTCAGGTCAATCATTTCACTCATCCAAGGGAAGGGGTTCTCCTCATTGGGAAAGAGTGCCTCCATGCCAATCTGCGTTGCACGGCGATTGGCGATGTAGCGCAAGTAGCCTTTGAACATGGATGCGTTCATGCCAAGTACACCACGGGGCATCGTGTCTTCTGCGTAACGGTATTCCAACTCGACCGCCTTCTCGAACAGAGCCTTGATTTCGGCTTTGAATTCGGATGTCCATAGCTGTGGGTTTTCAAGCTTCAACTGGTTGATAAGGTCAATGCCGAAGTTGCAATGCATGGACTCATCCCGCAGGATGTACTGGTACTGCTCTGCCGCACCCGTCATTTTGTTTTGACGACCAAGCGCCAGGATCTGGGTAAACCCAACGTAGAAGAACAGGCCTTCCATCAAGCAGGCAAACACAATCAGCGACTTGAGCAGGGTTTGGTCTGCCTCCGGCGTTCCGGTGTGAAAGTGAGGGTCCATGATGGCCTCAATAAACGGAATCAGGAACTCGTCCTTGTCGCGGATAGACTGCACCTCGTTGTAGGCGTTGAATATCTCACTTTCATCCAGCCCCAGTGATTCCACGATGTACTGGTAAGCATGGGTGTGGATGGCCTCTTCAAAAGCTTGGCGCAGCAAAAACTGGCGGCACTCTGGAGCGGTGATGTGGCGGTAGGTGCCCAGCACAATGTTGTTGGCCGCAAGCGAATCGGCCGTAACAAAGAAACCGAGGTTGCGTTTGACAATGCGACGTTCGTCTTCAGTCAGTCCGTTGGGGTCTTTCCACAAAGCGATATCTCGCGTCATGTTGACTTCCTGTGGCATCCAGTGGTTGGCACAGGATGCCAGGTACTTTTCCCAGGCCCACTTGTATTTAAAGGGGACCAACTGGTTTACATCTGTTTTACCGTTGATGATGCGTTTGTCTGCGGCCCGCATGCGTTGCGGAACGGCAGTTGCCGCGCCCGCATGTGGGGGCAGCGATGCACTGTTTTGCGCGCTAGTCACCGAAGATTTCTCGGATGAATTTTGCGCAAAATTCGATGGCGATGAGGGCTTGACTTCTTCGTCCCAGGTCAGCATAAATAGTTCCAATCAGGGGATTATGAGAGCAGCGAAATGAAATGAAAAGTAATCATGCATTTCGCTGCAAATTTGTGTTGCTCTACAACATCGTGTGGACCACGACGTCATCGGATTCAGACTACTGACAGGACTCGCATGTGGGGTCATCAACGCCGCAAATCTTGATGTCGGTTGCT
>CAJASG010000499.1 GCA_903944555.1 uncultured beta proteobacterium | reverse complement strand
TCCACCACCGTCAGGCTGATGCCGTTTTGGCGCGCCAGCACACTCACGGCGGCGCCACCGGCCAAAAAGTTCTCCACCATCTGCCCGCTCACATCGCTGGGGAAGGCCGAGATGCCGCGCGCGGTCAGGCCGTGGTCGCCGGCAAACACCACCATTTGCGGGTCGCGCAGCACCGGGTTTTCATCGCCCAGCACCAGGGCGATGCGCGCGGCCAGCGTCTCCAGGCGCCCCAGAGAGCCCAGGGGCTAGGTTTTGTTATTGAGCTTGTGCTGCAGGGCCGCGTCAAAGGCGGGGTTGGACAGGTCGGACAGGGTAGGAAGCAAAGTGGTCATATCGGACTCAGAAAAAGAAAATGGATGGGGTATGCCAAGGTGTGCGTGGGTGCAAAAGTGGCGTGGTAGATGGCGTCGCGTGCCTCCTGCGAGAAGGCGTGCGGATTGGTTTCGGCGTGCGCCGACAAAGTATTCATGGCAGTCCCCTGTGCGTGAATCGTGGCAGCGCTGCCCGGCCTTGCAGCGCCATGAAAAGCATCAGGCCGGTCTTCTGGCTTGGAGTCATTTGCCTGTTGCACACCTTCCCGGCTTGGCAGCCAGTGGTTATTTGTGCAGAAGCATCGTCCTTACAGCGTTGGGCACGCGACGGATTTGCACCGTCTTCCCGATTCTCCTGTGGCCCCTTGCGGTGGTACACAGGCACCTGAAGCGGTCGATCTTACCAGCGCGCGCCAACACGGCCTGACGGCCGCCAGCGCACCTACCTACTGGCGCAGCGCGTCGAGCACGCCGGCATCAAAGTGCTGCGCCACGAAGTCGGCCATACGCTCGAACACGGAATCCAGCGTCGGCACCGGGCCATTGCGGTGCGCGCCAAAGAGCGCCTGCAACGCGCGGGGGTCTTCAAACAGGCCGTGCAGGTACAGGCCCAGTACATTGCCCGCCGCGTTCTGCCAGCCCAGGCCATCGGGCAGGACAGCGCGGGCCACGTCCCCCGCTTTGGCCATGGCCGGGTGTTGCGCGGTCTGGCCGTGGTGGATTTCATAACCGGCCACCTGCACACCGGCCAAGGCAGCCCACGGGGTGCTCACATCCACTTCGCCATGCACCCAATCGGTATCAGGCAAGCGGCCCGTATGCGCAATGCCCACATCAAACTCGGTGCGGGTATGGCGTACGGTTTTATCCAAATCGAACATGGTGACCAGCGGCAACAAGCCCAAGCCAGGCGCGTTGCCGTCGATGCCATGGGGGTCAATCAGCGCCTCGCCCAGCATCTGCAAGCCCCCGCACACGCCCAACACCGCCCCGCCCCGCCCTGCGTGACTGGCAATGGCGGCGTCCAGCCCCTGGCTGCGCAACCAGGCCAGGTCACCCGCGGTGTATTTGGAGCCGGGCAGGATGATCCAGTCGCTCGCCGACAGAGCGGCCAACTCGGACGGACTGCGTACCCACTGCAGGCGCACACCGGGAATGTTTTTGAGTGGCTGGAACTCGTCCAGGTTGCTGATGCGCGGGTAGGCAATGACGGCAATGCACAAAACCTGCGTGAGCGGCGTTGGGCCGCCCCGAGCCGCGATGCCCCCCCCGGGGGGCAGCAAGGACACGTCAGTACCGAGCGTGGGGGTCATATCGAACACACCGTCTTCTTCCGGCAAACCGTGGTGCCACCACATCGGCAAGGTGGCGACGGTGGGCACGCCGGTCAAGTCTTGCAGCATCTGCGGTGCGGGCGCCAGCAGCGTGG
>CAJASG010000498.1 GCA_903944555.1 uncultured beta proteobacterium | reverse complement strand
CCAGCACCCGAAAGCCGTAAATGTCCGTTACCTGGGCAAAGCTCAGGTGCTTGCCAACCATTTTTTCGTAAATGGAATAGAGGGTTTTTTCCCGCCCGGCAATGCGCACCTTCATGCCTGCTGACGCAAAGGTGGCCTCGACTTCTTTGTTAACTTTTTGAATCAAATCCCGACGACGGTTGCGCGCCTTGGTGACCGCTTTGGAGAGAATCGCGTAGCGCCAGGGGCGCAGGTGGCGAAAGGACAAATCCTGCAATTCCCGGTAGGTTTGGTTCAGGCCCAGCCGGTGCGCGATGGGCGCGTAAATATCCAAAGTTTCCGATGCAATGCGGCCCCACTTGGAGCGGGGCATGTCCGACAGGGTGCGCATATTGTGCGAACGGTCCGCCAACTTGATCAGGATGACGCGCACGTCCCGGGCCATGGCCAACAGCATCTTGCGGAAGGACTCCGCTTGGTTTTCTTCCCGGGTGTTGAAGTGCAGTTTGTCCAGCTTGGTCAGACCGTCCACCAGTTCGGCCACGGGCGAGCCAAACTGTTCTATCAACTCGACCTTGGTGACGCTGCAGTCTTCCAGTGCATCATGAAGCAGCGCGGCCATCAGAGCCTGCGCATCCAGCTTCCATTCGGCGCATTGTGCGGCCACGGCAATGGGGTGGGTGATGTAGGGCTCGCCGTTGTTGCGCAACTGGCCCAGGTGGGCCTCGTCGGCAAACCGGTAGGCCAAGCGGACCCGTTCAACGTCTGACGGGGACAAGTAGTCGAGTTTGGCCGTCAATCCGGCAAAACTGGCGGCCACCGCATTCACCGCAGCAGCATGGGGCACAGCGGCATGTGCCCCGTATTTAGACAAGCCATTTTCAGTTGACGATGGTTTGATCAGAGTTCCCATGCCTCAAATGTATCGCGCACCCTCAGCTTTGGATGCGTGGCCAAAAAAAAAGCACCGCGTACGGTGCTCGTTTTTGAAAATCAAGCGCTCAAAGCGGGACTTTTTTGAGCATTTCCAGCCCGATTTTTCCGGCAGCGATCTCGCGCAAAGCAGTTACGCCTGGCTTGTTCTTGCTCTCAATTTTTGGAGTGTGCCCTTGGCTCAGCATCCGGGCGCGGTAGGTTGCGGCCAGTACCAGTTGGAAGCGATTGGGGATCTGCACGAGGCAGTCTTCTACAGTAATACGGGCCATGGAGTTCTCCGAAAGACTAGGGGATGTTCAATGCTTTGAATGTTTCAGCTCTGGCGCGCCGTTGCGCTGCAAATTTGAGCCGCTGGGAGTGAACAATGGCTTTCAGATCAAAAAGCGCACGGTCAAACAACTCATTGATTATAACGAAGTCAAATTTGTCGACCTGGGCTACTTCAATTTGCGCGTTTCGCATGCGCATATCAATGACCTCTGGCGAGTCTTCGCCACGGCGCTCCAGGCGCGATCGCAACTCTTCCCAGCTGGGTGGGAGTATGAAAATGCAGATGGCGTTGGCGAAAATACTTTTGATCTGGATCGCGCCCTGGAAGTCGATTTCCAAAATCACGTCAGCACCCAATGCCATGCGCTCTTCGATAGCCTTTTTCGAGGTGCCGTAGCGGTGGCTGTGCACACTGGCCCACTCGACAAAGGCATCCGCCGCCACCATGGCGTCAAACTCTTGCTGAGATACAAAGAAGTACTCCCGGCCATGCTTTTCCTGTCCACGTGGCGCCCGAGTCGTGTGTGAGACCGAGGGCTGCACCCGGGAGTCAAGTTCAAGCAGCGCCTTGACAAGGCTGGATTTGCCAGCTCCACTGGGGGCTGCAACGACGAAGAGATTTCCCGGGTAGTCCATAAAACAGAGGTCTTGAGAGCGGTTGCTGAGGTCCGCCTATTCTATGTTCTGAACCTGTTCGCGCATTTGCTCGATCAGCACCTTCATGTCGACCGAGATGTGGGTCAACTCCAGCGCTGCGGATTTGGATCCCATGGTGTTGGCTTCGCGGTGCAACTCCTGAATGAGGAAATCCAGGCGCTTGCCGATTTCGCCGCCCTTTTTGATCAGCCGTTCGATCTCGTCCAGATGGGAGTTGACACGGGTAATCTCCTCCGCAACGTCGATGCGGATGGCAAAGGCGGTGGCTTCGGTCAGGGCTCGGTCCTGTGCGGCCTCGGGCAGGGTGGAACCATCCGTTAATGCCATGGCCTCTTGCCAGCGTTCCATGAAGCGGGTGCGTTGCTGTGCGACCAGTTGCGGCACCAAGGGTCCGGCCTGCTGCACTAGCAGCCGCAACTGCGCAATATGGCCTAGCAGCATCGTGGCCAAACGGGCGCCTTCGCGCTGACGGGCGTTGAGGAGTTCTTTGAGGGTTTTTTCGGCCAGTGGCAGCACCTCGGCACTCCAGTCGCGTGCGCCCAGATGTTCCGTTGCACACAGGCGCAACACGTCAGCCACGCTGAGCGCTGCGGCTTGCGGGAGCCAGGCCTTCACGTTGTCTTGTACCGCGTTGAGACGTTGCAACAGTTTGGGCGTGGGGTCGGGGACGCCGGTGGAGGAGGCCAGTTCAATCGAGGCGCGAATCTCCACTTTGCCGCGCTTAAGGCGGCTAACCAGCAAGTCGCGCAATACGGGCTCGAACTGGCGCAGGTCTTCAGGCAGTTTGAACGACAGGTCCAGAAAGCGGCTGTTGACGGAACGGATTTCCAGGCCGAGTTGGCCTGCTGGAATGCTTTTGGGCTCGCCTTCGGTGGCGCTGTTGGCTGTGCTGTGCTGTGCACTGGCATAGCCAGTCATGCTGTAAACTGGCATTGCGTATTCTCGGGACATTGGAATGGCCCCGAGAATAACCCGGTTCAGACAGATCAGACGAGGTTTCAATCCCTAATTTATGTCAAAGGTCAAGCCAGCACCCCTACCCCCAGACTCCGTTATAGGTGGCTATCGCATCATCCGTAAAGTGGCGGCCGGTGGCTTTGGACTGGTCTATCTGGCGCTGGATTCAGATGGGCAACAGGTGGCGGTCAAGGAATATCTGCCGTCGTCGTTGGCAACCCGGGCGCCCGGTGAGTTGTTGCCCAAGGTGCAGCCAGAAAAACTGTCGCTCTACCGCCTGGGCCTTAAAAGCTTCTTTGAAGAAGGCCGCTCGCTGGCCCAAATTTCTCACCCCTCGGTGGTGAGTGTGCTGAATTTCTTCCGCGAGAACGAAACCGTCTACATGGTGATGAATTATCTGGAGGGCGCAGCCCTGCAGGACTTCATCGTGACTGCTCGCGACCTCAAGCAAAGCAAGGTGTTTCGCGAGTCGACCATCCGTTCTTTGTTCGACGAAATCCTGCGCGGATTGCGCATCGTGCACCAGCACAAGATGCTGCACCTGGACATCAAACCGGCCAACATTTTCATTACTGACGACAACAAGTCTGTGCTGATTGACTTTGGCGCGGCACGCGAGGTGCTGAGCAAGGAAGGCAACTTCATACGTCCCATGTACACCCCCGGGTTTGCCGCCCCCGAGATGTACCGGCGTGACGCCTCCATGGGGCCGTGGACCGATATTTACGCCATCGGCGCCTGCATTTACGCCTGCATGCAAGGCTACCCGCCGAATGAAGCGCCGCAGCGGCTTGAGAAAGACCGCATTGCCACGGCGCTGTCCCGTCTGCGTGGGGTCTACTCCGACAACCTGATCGAAGTGGTGGAGTGGTGCATGTCGCTGGACCCGCTGTCCCGGCCGCAGTCGGTGTTCGCCCTGCAAAAGGAACTCAGCCGTGAAGGCGAGCGCCGCTACACCAAGCTGAGTGTGGGTGAGAAGGTTCGCATGCAGTTCGATAGCATGGTGGCCGACACCAAAAAGACGGTCCAAGGCAACATCGCCAAAAGTGAAAAACCGAAATGAAGTTCTCTGTTTTCCAAATCAGCCGCAAAGGGGGCCGTGAAAAAAACGAAGACCGCATGGGGTATTGCTACACCAAAGCGTCGGCCTTGTTTTTGCTCGCCGATGGCATGGGGGGGCACCCTGAGGGTGAAGTAGCCGCTCAAATTGCGCTCCAGACCATATCTGCGCTGTACCAAAAGGAGGCCCGGCCGGAAGTTGCGGATGTCAACACTTTCTTCAACATGGCCATCATGGCCGCGCATCGCCAGATTCTGCGGTATGCGGCCGAGAAGGGCCTGATTGACACCCCTCGGACCACGCTGGTCGTGGCCATCGTGCAAGGTGGCGGGGTGAGTTGGATGCACTGTGGCGATTCCCGTCTCTATTTCGTGCGCCATGGCGAACTGCTGGCCCGCACGCGGGACCACTCCTACATCGAGCAAAGCCAAAAGGCACAGCATCTGGCGCAGCCGCCCGAAGGCGTCAACCGCAATGTGCTCTATACCTGTCTTGGTTCCCCCACCAAGCCGGTTTTTGAGGTCACTGGGCCGGTACCCTTGCTGCAAGGGGACCGCGTGATGTTGTGCTCTGATGGTTTGTGGGGGCAGCTGGACGATGTTGACGTCGTCTATCACCTGGGCCAAAAACCGGT
>CAJASG010000497.1 GCA_903944555.1 uncultured beta proteobacterium | reverse complement strand
GTTCAGCTGCGCCGGGATTTTTCGCAGCCCAACGACGTGGTCTTGGTGTGCAGCGAGTTTGGCCGCACCAGTGCGGAAAACGGCACGCGCGGCACCGACCATGGCCATGGCAATACCCTGTGGCTGATGGGCAACCGGGTGCACGGCGGGCGCTGGCATGGCACTTGGTCTGGCCTGGCGCAGGGCAACCTGCACGAGGGGCGCGACCTGCCGGTGCACCACGACTTCCGGGCGGTGCTGGCCCAGGTGCTGCGCGCCAGCCAGGGCCTGGGCAGCGCTGAGATCGACCGCCTATTCCCCGGCTTTGCATGGGATAAAGCGCTGGACGGGCTGATGCGCGCCTAGCCGCCGCAAGTCCGCCCTTGACCCGCGCTCAGTCCGCCATTGCCCCGACAATGGCGAACATATGACCAAACTCGCCGCCTTCAAGGCCTTCCTCCACCAAGCCTGGGCTCTGACCAAGCCCTACTTCCACTCCGACGAAAAGTGGAAAGCCCGCGGCCTGCTGCTCGCCATCGTGGCGCTGAATCTAGGCTTGGTTTACATGGCCGTACTGTTCAATGACTGGAACAAGCTGTTTTACGACGCCCTGCAGGACAAAAACGCCGCCGTGTTCTGGGAGCAGCTCGGCCGCTTCACCTACCTGGCGTTTGCCTTCATCGTCATCGCCGTCTACAAGTTTTACCTCACCCAGCTGCTGGAAATGCGCTGGCGCGCCTGGATGACCGGCCACTACCTGCAGCGCTGGTTGTCCAACCACGCGTTCTACCGGCTGGAGCTGGCCCGCTTTACCCAAGCCGCCAACACCCAAACCAACCCCGACAACCCGGACCAGCGGATTCAGGAAGACATCAACCAGTTCACCACCTACACGGTCTCCCTCAGCATGGGGCTGCTCAACGCAGTGGTCACGCTGGCCAGTTTTGTCGGCATTTTGTGGGGCCTGTCGGGCGGCTTTGCCTTCCAATTTCAGGGCAGCGAATACAACATCCCCGGCTTTATGGTGTGGATGGCGCTGCTGTACTGCGTGGCGGGCAGCGTGCTGACCCACTACATCGGACGGCCCCAGATCAAACTCAATTTCGAGCAACAACGGGTGGAGGCCGATTTTCGCCACCACATGGTGCGGGTGCGGGAATACAGCGAGTCCATCGCGCTCGACCGGGGCGAAACGGTGGAACGGGCGCAACTGGACCTGCGCTTTGGGCGGGTGCTGGGCAACTACCTGACCTTGATCCGGGCCCAGAAAAACCTGGTCTGGTTCACCAGCTTCTTCGGCCAAGCGGCAGTGGTGTTCCCGTTTGTGGTGGCGGCACCGCGCTTTTTCAGCGGCGCCATCCAGTTGGGCGAGCTGATGCAGATCTCCAGCGCCTTTGGCCAAGTGCAGGGGTCCTTGAGCTGGTTTGTGGACAGCTACAGCAGCCTGGCCAGTTGGCGCGCCACGACCGACCGGCTCACCAGTTTTGAAGCATCATTTAGGGCTCTAGCACCCGTGGAATATGCGCGAGCAGCTCCTGAATCCATAGCACAAAACGCACTCTCAGCGGAGGACCTGACGGTCACACTGCCACGTGGCGAGGTGTTGCTGGCAGGCACCGCCCTGCACGCGGTACCGGGCGACCGGGTTTTGCTGCAAGGGCCCTCGGGGTCAGGCAAGTCCACCCTGTTTCGCACCCTGGCCGGAATCTGGCCTTTTGCCAGCGGCCAAGTGGCGCTGCCACCCGACACCATGTTCATCCCCCAACGCCCCTACTTCCCCAACGGGCCGCTGCGCGACGCGCTGGCCTACCCGCAGCCCGCCAGCGCCTACACCGATGCCCAGTTGTGCACGGCGCTGACCGACGCGCTGCTGCCGCACCTATCGGACCAGCTCGACGTGGCAGACGCCTGGAGCCAAAAGCTCTCGGGCGGGGAGCAACAGCGCCTGGCAATTGCCCGGGTACTGCTGAAACAACCCACCTGGATTTTTG
>CAJASG010000496.1 GCA_903944555.1 uncultured beta proteobacterium | reverse complement strand
GGCGTTGCCACGCCCAGCGAAGCCTTTGCCGCGCTGCAAGCCGGGGCCCATGCGCTCAAGGTATTCCCGGCTGAAATGCTCGGCCACGGAGGCCTGAAGGCGCTGAAGTCGGTCTTGCCCGTCGGAGCTGATCTGTGGCCTGTGGGCGGCATTACACCTGAAAGTATGCCGCTCTGGCGTGCTGCTGGAGCCACCGGCTTCGGTATTGGCGGCCACCTCTTTTCGCCAGGTGACTCAGCGGCTGAGGTGTTGCGCAAGGGGCGCCTGTATGTCCAGGCGTGGCAATCACCGAGCGACTGACGCTGTTATGGCTGCCTTTGCATGGCTCCCGACAGAAGCGTGTGGATGCCGGGTTGTCCACGCTTGACGGTTTTAAGCAACGCTTTTGCCACGTCGCCCGCGTCAATGGAGCGATAGTTGTTGGGAATAATGGGGTTAAGCCAGCGTGTTGCCAGCAGTGCGATGCGTTCTCCGGCGCGCGTGGGTTGGTCCAGTGCTTCGCGATTGCCCGCCAGCATGGAGGGGCGGGCGATCACCAAGGTCTGGAAACCCATTTCGCCGAGCGCCTGCTCCATCTCACCCTTGACGCGGTTGTAAAAAATCGCGGATTTCGGGTCGGCGCCCATGGCGCTGACCACTCCTAATTTAGTAGCGCCTTGCGCACGTGCTGCCTGGGCTACAGCCACAACAGCCTCAAAATCGATGGCTTGGAAAGCCGCCTGGCTGCCGGCCACTTTGATCGTCGTACCCAGTGCAATGAAGACGTCGTCCACATGTGGCAAGGCCGCGAACGGTGCCGCGGCCTTGAAGTCCACCGTGTGCTGGACGAGTTTGGGGTGTTGCAGGGGCAGCGCACGCCGCCCCACGCAATGCACCGTTGCGTAGCTCTTATCGGCTAGAAGGCCCGCGAGAACCGCCCGGCCCACGAGACCCGTTGCCCCCGCCACCAAAGCCACCCGACCGGCCGCCACCGCCGCCGTATCCACCGCCACCACCGTATCCGCCGCCATTGGAGCCTCCATTGCGGTTGCCACCGCCAAAATTGCCGCCACGGCGAGCGCCGCGCTCCGCCATCATATCGACGCTGGTGCGCATCGGGTCCGGCTGCCCTTGTGGGGGGCGTGGAGCGCGGGGTTCACCGCCAAAGCCGCCGGAAGGACCATTGCCCATCCCGTTACCCATCCCGCCACCTTGTGGTGGGCGACCGCGTCCTTGTCCTTGTGGTGGACGTGCGCCTTGTGGACGGGGGCCTTGTTCGCCACCGCGACCACCGCCAAAACCACCGCCGTTGTTTCCGCCGTTACCGGGGTTTCCGCGTGGTCCTTGCCCACCGCGGCCACCGCCAGCATTTCCGCCGCCACCATTACCACCACCTGCTCCAGGTCGGGCAGCTTTGCTATCGCGCACGCGCTGCAGCATCTCGGTACGGGCAGACTTGGCCGCAGCCTGCATCACATCGCGGCTTGGGGGCTTGCCGGCACCACCCCAGATGGTCTGGCGACCCATGGCGATGGGCTCGGCCCGTTCACCCGCCTCAGGACCAAAACCTTCGACAATTTTGACTTCGATGTTTTGCTTGGTAAAGCGCTCGATATCCTGCATGAAGCCTTCTTCATCCAGACACACCAAGTTGACCGCTGCACCATCGGCTCCGGCACGGCCGGTGCGGCCGATACGGTGCACATAGTCTTCGCACACATTGGGGATTTCGTAGTTCACAACGTGGGGCAGGTCGTCAATGTCGATGCCGCGGGCAGCGATGTCGGTGGCAACCAAAGCGCGCACCTCGCCGCTTTTGAATCCCGACAGGGCCTGGGTGCGGGCCGATTGGCTCTTGTTACCGTGCAGAGCCATCGCGGTGATGCCGTTTTTCTCCAAAAATTCGGCGACGTTGTTGGCCCCGAACTTGGTACGGGTGAACACCAGCACCTGGCTCCAGTTTTGTTCCTGGATGATGTGGGCGAGCAACGCCTTTTTCTTGCCGCGACCGACCGGATGAATTACCTGGGTGATGCGTTGTACGGTGGTGTTGCGCGGTGTGACCTGCACGCTTTGGGGATTCTTGAGCAGGCCGTTGGCCAAATCACGAATTTCATCGCTGAAGGTGGCCGAGAACAGCAGGCTTTGCTTTTCTTTGGGCACCGCAGCCAGAACTTTTTTCACGTCATGGATAAAACCCATGTCCAGCATGCGGTCGGCTTCGTCCAGTACCAGCATCTGCACCTGGCCCAGATCCAGCATGCCTTGTTGCATCAGATCCAGTAAGCGGCCGGGGGTGGCCACCAGAATGTCCACGCCTTTTTTGACCTTGGAGATTTGCGGGTTCATGCCAACACCGCCAAAAATCACGGTGCTGGAAAGTTGCAGGAATTTGCCGTAAGTGCGCACCGACTCTTCGACCTGGGCGGCCAATTCACGGGTGGGCGTCAGCACTAGGGCGCGGATGCCCGTACCGCCAAATTTGTTTTGTGCACTGCGGCTCATGGTGAGCTTGTGTAGCATGGGCAGCACAAAAGCCGCTGTTTTACCGGTGCCGGTTTGGGCGCCGCCCAACAGGTCGTGACCCTCCAGGATCAGGGGAATGGCCTGGGCTTGAATGGCCGTAGGGGTTTCGTATCCGTGTTCGCGCACGGCTTTAACAATGGCCGGGGCCAGGTTCAATTCTTCGAAGTTCATAGTATGGCGCCCATCCAGGGCGCTTGGGATATCGGCCTGTCTGCATGTCGCAACACGCAGTCAGTCAAAGGCAGATAGATTCAAAAATGGGACGCTGATTGTCGGTCGTGTCCCCAGCAAGGTGCTGAAATTGCGGGCAACTGACGCACCGCAATAGCCTGTATTGTCGCATGGCGGCCCGTTGCGCGCCTATTTCGTCCCAAATTGGACCAACAGGAGTGGCTGTTGCGGTAACAATGTGCAACGGGTTGATCTTTCTTTTGGACAACGGTGAAAATGGGTCATGATGAAAAAATTCATGTTGCGGCGCTTGGGTGTGGCGCACGATATTGGCAGTGTCAAACCTTCCCTGCAGACGTGCATTGAGGCTGCACTTGATCAGTGCGACACCCTGGTGGGGGATGTTCTTGCGGGACTGCAAACTTCACTGTCAATGGACAAGGCCAAAACCTTGCACGGCCACAAAAATCCCGCGAGCGAGGCGGCGATTCGATTGCTGTGCTCCCAATCTGAATCCGTCAAAACTACCTTTGCAGCCGCCTTGCGTGCTGCCGTGTACGGTGGCGAACTGCAAAGAAGCCGAGCACAACCGCTGGTGCGCTTTGATGACTTCCAGTTTTTGGAAGAAGAGCAGATTGACGCCAATATTGAATTCGCCCTAACAGAGCAGGAAGTTTTGCGGGCTGTCGATGATGTGCTTCCCGCGCTCAATGCGTTGGTGAGCACCCTGCTGGGTTGGGTGACTGTACATGCCCATTTGAACCCGCTCAAGCCGGAGTCCTTTGTTTTCGCTTTGCGGGAAACCTTGTCCAAGCATGTGCCCGAGCCTCTGGAGCGCGCCGCCCTGATGACGCCCGCTGCAGGCTTGCTGGGGGCCAGTTTGCGCCAGTTGTACCGGGAAATTTCGGATTGGCTGCGTACCCAGGGCATTGAACCCGCTGGGCCGATCGGTGCGTCCGGCGGGGAGTTCGGGATGCGGGTTAAACCACCAGAGAATTCGGTGACCCGCACCCTTTTGACGCTGGACAAGTTGCGCAAGCTATTGTCGGGGGAGCTCGATGTGGGGCCGCAGGCGGGCGCAGGCACTGCAGGGGACTTTACCCACACCGTGCCGGCTTCGTTCGTCGCACTGGAGGACCTGAAGCTGGTGGAGCCCATGATGAAACGACTGGCGGCGCGGGCAAGCCAGTCCACCGCACCTCGGCAAGCCGCAGCGCCGGTTTTGACGGAACGCAGGTCGGTGGTGCGGGAGCATGCGCAGAGCAAATATCTGGGACGTCAGTTGGGCGAGGAGGTCGTTCGGCTGATGCTGGAAAACCTGATGCAGGATCACCGCTTGTTGGCAGAAGTGCGCAAAAGCCTGAATTTCATGGAGCCCATGCTGATCCGGCTTGCGCATTCTGACGCCCGTTTTTTCAGCGAACGACAACATCCGGCGCGACGATTTCTGGACAGGATGACCCATCGAAGTCTGGCATTTTCCTCTGAGGATGAGCCTGGATTTGTGGAATTCAACACCACGTTTAAGGATGCGATTGGCCAGCTCTCCGCCGGCGATGGGGATGCTGCGGCCTTTGCCGAGGTGCTCCGTCAACTGGAAGCGGATTGGGCGCGTGATGAGCATACGCAACGCCAGCGTGCCGAAGAAGCTGCCCGCGAACTGCTGCATGCCGAACAGCGCAATCTGCTGGCGCAACGGATGGCGGTGGACTTTGCGTCACGCCTAGAGAATAAAACCGTGCCCGAGATGGTGAGTACGTTTTTACGTGGACCTTGGGCGCAGGTGGTCGCCGAGTCCCAGTTGCTGTGCGTGGACGGTGCCGTGGATGCCGATGGCTATTTGGGCTTGGTCGATGATTTGATCTGGAGCGTGCGTCTGCGCCTTGCCCGGCGCAACCGGGCGCGATGGTGCAAATGGTGCCAGGCATGCTGGTCAAAATGCGCCAGGGTTTGACCCTGATCTCGTATCCGGCGGAGCGCATGGCCGTATTTTTTGACGAACTGATCACGTTCCATGAGCAGGCATTTGACAGCGCAAAGCCGCCCTTGCCTGCGGACGATGCCGCAACTGCCGCGGCCCAGGAAACAGCCTTGCGCAGTGTAGCCATGCCGCCGGATGAGCTCTGGATGGTTGAAGATGAGGCTGCTGATTCAGGGTACCTGGAGCAGACACCGTTTATGCCAGCGGATGAGCCAGATCACCCCGAGGTGCCAGACCCAGCAGACCAGCAGTCCTGGTCTGCCGAAAGCCTGAATACAGGGTCATGGGTGGATCTTGCCTTGGGTGGCCAATGGGTTCGCGCGGAATTGACATGGGCCAGCCCCCACCGCACCCTGTTCATGTTCATTTCGGGTGGCGGCATGGCCCATTCGATGTCACGGCGCACCATGGACCGGCTTCGCAGCTTTGGGCTGATTCGCCTTGTGTCAGACGGCCGGGTGATGGACACGGCACTGGATGCAGTGGCGCAGGTTGCACTGCGCAACGACCCGGGAATGCCGACCGAAGGGCAATAAATCCTGCGCTTACATCAGGGGGATGGGGTACGGCAGTCGATAATGCGGTATTTACATCCTGAAAAACACCTACCGCAATGGCCCAATACGTTTTCACCATGAACCGCGTCGGCAAGATCGTGCCGCCCAAGCGCCATATTCTCAAAGACATTTCCCTGAGCTTTTTCCCTGGCGCCAAAATTGGCGTGTTGGGTACGAATGGATCGGGCAAGTCCACGCTGCTGAAAATCATGGCGGGTCTGGACACTGAAATTGAAGGCGAAGCCCAGCCCATGGCGGGTCTGAATATTGGCTACCTGCCCCAGGAGCCCCAGCTTGACCCGACCCAGACCGTGCGCGAGAGCGTGGAATCCGGCATGAGCAAGGTATTTGCCGCCAAAGCCCGGCTGGAAGAGGTCTACACGGCGTATGGCGAAGAAGACGCTGATTTTGACGCTTTGGCCGCTGAGCAGGCTGATTTGGAAGCGATCATCGCCACGGGCGGTACCGACTCCGAGCACCAGTTGGAAATTGCTGCAGACGCGCTGCGCCTGCCACCTTGGGATGCCAACATTGGCGTGCTGTCCGGAGGCGAGAAGCGCCGCGTTGCCTTGTGCCGTTTGCTGCTGTCCAAGCCCGACATGCTGCTGCTCGATGAGCCAACCAATCACTTGGATGCCGAGTCGGTGGACTGGTTGGAGCAGTTTTTGCTGCGCTATACCGGCACTGTTGTGGCCATTACCCACGATCGCTACTTTTTGGACAATGCCGCCGAGTGGATTTTGGAGCTGGACCGTGGCTCCGGCATTCCGTACAAAGGCAACTACAGCGACTGGTTAACCCAAAAGGGTGCCCGCTTGGAAGCCGAACAAAAGGGTGAAGAGTCCCGCGCCAAGGCTCTGAAGAAAGAGCTGGAATGGTCTCGTCAAAACCCTAAAGCCCGGCAAGCCAAGAGCAAGGCCCGTTTGGCCCGTTTTGAAGAATTGAGCGATTTTGAATACCAAAAGCGCAACGAAACCAACGAAATTTTCATCCCCGTGGCCGACCGTCTGGGCCAGGAGGTCATTGAGTTTGTTGGCGTTACCAAGTCTTTTGGCGACCGCGTGCTGATTGATAACTTCAGTTTCAAAGTTCCACCAGGTGCGATTGTAGGCATCATCGGCCCCAATGGTG
>CAJASG010000495.1 GCA_903944555.1 uncultured beta proteobacterium | reverse complement strand
GCATTGCAACGGCCCAAGCGTTTCTTTGGCGCAGCTCGAAAAATCGAAGAAGGTGGCTCGCTCACCATCATCGCCACGGCGCTGGTAGACACGGGCAGCCGCATGGACGAAGTGATTTTTGAAGAATTCAAGGGCACCGGCAACAGCGAGATCCACCTGGACCGCCGCCTGTACGAAAAACGCGTGTTCCCGTCCATTCAACTCAACCGCAGCGGTACCCGTCGCGAAGAGTTGCTTTTGGCGCCGGACATTCTTCAAAAGACCCGCATCCTGCGCCAATTCATGTACAACATGGACGAAATCGAAGCTATGGAAATGGTGCTCAAGCAAATGAAGGCCACCAAGACCAATAATGAGTTCTTCGAGATGATGCGCCGGGGCGGCTAGGCTATAATCTTGGGTTTTACGCGACAAGTACGCTGAGTTTTGAATTAGGCATGGTTTGCCTGAGGGCTTGGTGCGGCTAGCGCAACTGATGGAGAAGATATGAAAGAAGGCATTCACCCCAATTACCGCGAAGTTTGTTTCCAGGACATGTCCAATGGTTTCAAATTCGTGACACGTTCTTGCGCTTCGGCCAAGGAAATGATCAAGATGGAAGACGGCCGCGAGCTGCCTTTGTACAAGCTGGACACCACCAGCGAGTCGCACCCGTTCTATACCGGTACACAAAAATCCGTGGACAACATGGGTGGCCGTGTTGAGCGCTTCCGCAACCGTTTCGGCAAGACCAAAGTCGCTGCGCCCGCTACACCAGCAGCGGAGTAAATCAGGTTCAGGTTATTACCTGAACCGCCAAGAAAGGGCAGCCCGGAGTCTCCAGGCTGCTTTTTTTTCGACCTCTTTATCCTCCTGTTTTGAACCACCCTAACCCTGCCATCGTTGCCCAAGCCGCCGTTCGACGCTTTCCCCGCGCCGCGCTTTTACTGCTTTGCATCGCCTACGTTCTGTCGGGCTTCGTCGGGCGCGATGCATGGAAAAGCGCGGACATGACGGCGCTGGGCTACATGACTGAGCTGGCGCAAGGAACAGCGCACTGGCTGACCCCCACCCTGATGGGGGTGCCAACCGACAATCCCGCCTTGCTCCCTTACTGGCTGGGCGCGTGGACCATTCAACTGACACCCGCCTGGCTCGCCGCTGATTTTGTGGTACGCATTCCATTCGGCATGCTACTCGCGTTGGCTTTACTCTCTACCTGGTATGGCACCTACTACCTGGCCCGCAATCTCAAGGCCCAGCCCGTCGCCTTTGCCTTTGGTGGAGAAGCGTTGCCGACCGATTACGCCCGCGCCATCGCGGATGGAGGGGTGCTGGCTTTCATAGCCTGCCTTGGCTTGGCTCAACTTTCACATGAAACCACGCCGGCATTGGCACAACTGTCTTTTACGGCGCTTTTCTTTTATGCCGTTGGCGCAGTTCCGTACCACAGAATTTCATCTGCCGTTGCCGCCGTTCTGGGGCTGACCGGTCTGGCGCTTTCTGGCGCCCCGGCCATGGCCGTGCTGTTCGGGCTGGGCAGTGCCCTCATCCATGGCATTGACCGAAGCAATGAAGAGCCGAGCGACAACCCTTCAAGCGGACAGCATCGTCAGGCCATTTGGGAAAGCATCGTCATTGTGCTGGGCACCGCATGCGTCGCACTCATGGCCTACGCGCTTGACTTGTGGCGCTGGAAAATTCAACTGCCACATGCTCTCTGGATCGACTGGAACGGCCACGCACAATTGCTGGTTTGGTTTACCTGGCCGGCATGGCCCTTGGCTTTGTGGACCACGTGGCGGTGGCGCAGGCAGCTGTTCAGCCGCCACATCAGTCGCCATTTGGCGCTACCGGCCTGGTTTGTTTTGGTCACTTTGATCGCGACGCTGCTCACCGGCTCAGCAGACCGGACACTGCTACTGGCCCTGCCGGCTTTGGCAACGTTGGCGGCTTTTGCGCTGCCCACCCTGAAGCGCCAGATGGCCTCGTTGGTGGACTGGTTCACCCTGCTGTTTTTCTCAGGCTGCGGCTTCACCATCTGGGTGGTTTGGATTGCCATGCAAACCGGATTCCCCAGCCAACCGGCAGCCAACGTCGCACGTCTGGCACCCGGGTTTGAAGCCAGTTTTTCTATCCTTGCGTTTGCCATGGCCGCTATTGCAACCTGGGCCTGGGCCTGGCTGGTGAAATGGCGTGTGGGACGGCACCGCGCAGCGATCTGGAAGAGCCTGGTGCTGCCAGCCGGGGGAGCCGCCCTGTGTTGGCTGTTGCTGATGACCTTGTGGATGCCCTTGTTGAACTACGCCCAAAGCTATGTGACGCTGGTGAGCCGCACTGCCAAACAGCTGGACCAACCGGGCTGTGTGGAAACATTGGGGCTTAGCCAGGGCCAGATCGCAGCTTTCCAGTTCTATGGCAGGTTGCAACTCCGAGCCATGGCAACGACACCCGTGTGCCCATGGTTGCTCGCAGAACCAGGGGTGGGCACATCCACTCCCAAAAATTTGGACACGTCACTCTGGATGCTGAAAGCGACGGTGATTCATCTGGCCGACAAGGAAGAAAGCGTACTGGTCTTCCAACGCAAATAGCGTCTAAGCCAGCACGGCTTGCTTCAAGATCGCGGGGCGGACCCGTTGCGCCGGGAAGGTGATCGAAAACGTCGAACCTTTGCCGGGCACACTCTCAATGCCCAACTCGGCGCCATGGCGTTGTGCCACGTGCTTCACGATCGCCAAGCCCAAACCAGTACCACCGGTGTCGCGTGAACGACTGCGATCGACCCGATAAAAACGCTCCGTCAATCGGGCAATATGCTCCGGAGCAATGCCTGGGCCAGCATCTTTGACTGCAAAAACAGCTGCTCCATGGGGCAACAAACGCCAACTGACGTGGATAGCCCGGTCACCGGGCGTGTAGCGTATAGCATTGCCAATCAGGTTGAACATTGCACTGTGCAACTCCGATGAGGAGCCCGCCAGCTCGCAGACACCTTCAACCTCGAAACTCACATCTTTGACGCGGGCAAACACCACGCTGGACAAATCATGCGCATCTTGCTCGCACTGCGTCATCAATGCGCTCACCGAAATCCACTCCTGCGTGGGCGGCAAGGGACTGCCCTCCAGCCGAGAAAGCATCAACAAGTCGTTGACCAAGGTTTGCATGCGCTGGGCCTGGTGCGACATCAAGCCCAAATAGCGTTGCCGCTCTTGGTCAGGCAAAGGCAGAGATTGCATGGTTTCGACAAAGCCTGCCAACACGGTCAGTGGAGTACGAATTTCGTGCGACACGTTGGCCACGAAATCGCGGCGCATGGCATCGGCCTGCTCCACCGCGGTAATGTCATGGGACAGCAGCAGGCTACGACCTTCCCCATAGGGGTGCAGATGCACCGAAAGTTTGACCGGCTTGGAACTGGTGCTCTCACGCCCCGGCATGATTACATCCCGACGAAAATCACGCGCACCGTAGTACGCCGCAAATCCGGGATCACGTACCAAATTCCCAAAGTGCTGCAGCACGTCACGTCGGGCATCAAATCCAAAATGGCCAGCAGCCGTCTGGTTTAACCATTCAATCCGTCCCTCAGCATCTAGCAGCACTACGCCATTGGGGGAAGCCTGCAAAGCCGCCAAAAAATCCTGAAGCCTGCCCTCGCTGTCAATGGCAAGCCGATCCCGAGCCCGAATCAATCGGCGGACACGGTCCGACACCTCGCCCCAAAGGCCACTACCGACAGCCACACTACCGGTCTCCCCCAGACGCAACCAGCGTAGCAGGCGCATGCCTCGCAAGGCATCCAGAGAAAGCCAAACATAGCCTCCCAGCACAGCCAAAGCCAAGGCATCCAGCACTTCGTTACCGTGCGATGCCAAATACCAGCCAAGCGCCGCAGCCGTGGCTTGGAAAAGAAAAAACGAGGAAACTCGCCAGAGCATGCGTGTTAGCAAAGTAAATCAGGCGCTCAGTTTTTCGATCGGTAAAACGGCGATCTCTGGCTTGGAGGTCAACCGGTAGCCCGCACCCCGAACCGTTTCCACCATAGCACCCGCATGGGCCAGCGCTTCGCGCAAACGCTTCACGTGCACATCCACAGTACGCTCTTCAATGTAGACATGGTCACCCCACACCTTGTCAAGCAACTGCGCACGACTGTGCACCCGCTCCGCACTGCCCATCAGGTAATGCAACAGCTTGAACTCGGTGGGTCCCAACTTCAAGGGCTGATCCTGAAAGGTCACCCTGTGGGTTGCGGGGTCAAGACTCAAGCCCGCAATGGTGATGGATTCGCCCGCTTGTTCTGGGGCACGTCGGCGCAGTACAGCACGTATGCGGGCCAACAACTCTTTGGTGGAAAAAGGCTTGGCAATGTAGTCGTCAGCCCCGGCATCCAGACCCGCCACGCGGTCAGACTCATCTCCTCGCGCCGTCAACATGATCAGGGGAATCGCCTTGGTTCGGGGGTTGGCCCGCCAGCGCTTGGCCAATACCAAGCCGCTTTCACCTGGCAGCATCCAGTCCAGCAAAATCAGGTCCGGCAAGGCAGCATCGAGTTCGCGCTGCGCACTCTCACTGTCCATCGCCCAAGTCGGTCGAAAACCGTTATGCCGCAGATTCACGGCGATCAGCTCGGCTATTGCCGGCTCATCCTCCACTACCAAGACTGCGGGCATGTTTCTCATTTGATGACCGACTCAATTTTTTCCATACTGGAGTGGCGAACGTCTTCGCCCTTCACCACATAGATGATGAACTCGGCAATATTCTTGGCATGGTCACCGATGCGCTCGATCGCCTTGGCCAGAAACAGCAAATCCAGACTGGGCGAAATCATGCGCGGATCTTCCATCATGTAGGTGATGAGCTTGCGCACAAAGCCGTCGAACTCTTTGTCAATCAGGTCATCCTCTTTGAGAATGGTGACCGCCGCATTGACGTCCAGTCTGGCGAATGCGTCCAATGCCTTATTGAGCAGCCCGGAAGCCAAATCGGCGGCAACCCGCAACTCCAGAGACGGCAGCGAACGGGGGGCACCACTGTTGATGATGGAACGCACCATGCGAGCGATCTTCTCGGCTTCGTCGCCTACGCGTTCCAGGTTGGCGGTAGTTTTGGAAATGGCAATGAGCAGGCGCAAATCACGGGCTGTGGGCTGGCGACGCGCAATGATGCTGGAAAGGTCGCGATCAATCTCGATCTCCATCGCGTTCACCCGGGCTTCGTTGGCAGTTACGTCATTGGCCACCTCCACACTGAATTGAGACAGGGCATAGATCGCTTGGCGAATCTGCGATTCAACCAAACCGCCGAGTTCCATGACACGGGAGGAAACGGAAGTCAGTTCGCTGTCGAACTGGGTAGATAAGTGTTTTTCGGGCATATTCTTTCCTTAGCCGAAACGGCCAGTGATGTAGTCTTCTGTTTCTTTGCGGGTAGGCTTGAAAATCATTTGTTCGGTGGAGCCAAACTCCATCAAGTCACCCAGGTACATGTAGGCGGTGTAGTCGCTGCAACGCGCGGCTTGCTGCATGTTGTGGGTCACGATGACCACGGTGTAATCGCTCTTGAGCTCCACAATCAGCTCCTCGACCTTCGCCGTCGAAATCGGGTCCAGTGCCGAGCAAGGCTCATCCAGCAGCAACACCTCGGGCTTGATGGCGATACCACGTGCAATACACAGGCGTTGCTGTTGACCGCCAGACAGGCTGGACCCGCTTTGGTGCAATTTATCCTTCACCTCGGTCCACAAAGCGGATTTGCGCAAAGCCCATTCGACCCGTTCTTCCATGTCGGTGGCGTTGAGTGACTCAAACAATTTAACGCCAAAAGCAATGTTGTCAAAGATCGACATCGGAAACGGCGTCGGCTTCTGGAACACCATACCAACCTTGGCACGCAACAACGCCACGTCTTCTTTGCTGGTCAGTAAATTTTCACCGTCCAACAGGATTTGGCCCTCGGCACGCTGCTCAGGGTACAGCTCAAACATGCGGTTAAAAACCCGCAAGAGCGTGGACTTTCCGCACCCGGACGGGCCGATAAAAGCGGTGACCTTATTCTCTGGAATTTCCAGATTGATGCCCTTGAGGGCATGGAACTTTCCGTAGTAAAAGTTCAAATCCTTGACCGATATTTTGGTCTTTTCCGGCGCAGTAGTAATTGTGTTCATGAGGTTAGATCAGAAAGGTCGCAGGAAGACGAATCAGGCTTTGCTGCGGGTCATCACCCGCGCGAGAATATTCAGTGCCAACACAGCAACCGTAATCAGTAGCACGCCCGCCCAAGCCAATTTTTGCCAGTTTTCATACGGGCTCATGGCGAATTTGAAGATGGTGACCGGCAAACTGGCCATGGGCTCACCCAGACTTGAGGTCCAGAACTGGTTGCTCAACGCGGTAAACAACAAGGGCGCTGTTTCACCAGCAATGCGGGCAACGGCCAGCAAAACACCGGTAATGACACCTGCGCGAGCTGCTTTGAGTGTGATGCTCAAAATCACCTTCCACTTGGGGGCACCCAATGCGTAGGCTGCTTCCCGCAGACCGGCAGGCACCAACTGCAGCATGTTCTCGGTGGTGCGAATCACGACGGGAATCACGATCAGAGACAGTGCAAGCACCCCCGCGTAGCCCGAAAACGATTTGAACCTTGACACCACAACCGCGTAGACGAAAAGTCCGATCACGATGGAAGGCGCGGACAACAAGATGTCGTTCACAAAGCGGGTCAGCGAAGCAAACCAACTCTTGCTATCAAACTCAGCCAGGTAAATACCCGCCATCACACCAATCGGTGTCCCTACGCAGGCCGCCAGACCCACCATAAGGAAAGAGCCGTAGATGGCATTGGCCAAGCCACCCTCTTCGTTGGGCGGCGGCGTCATTTGGGTCAAGGTGGCAAAAGTCAGGCCCTCAAAGCCGAGTCGTACCGTTTCAAACAGAATCCAGAAGAGCCAAAACAAACCAAAGGCCATGGCAGACAGCGCCAGGAAGGTTGCAAGGTTGTTAATACGGTTACGTTGCGCAAATTTGGCAGCGCGGGCTTGGTTCAAGGCGGTGTTCATGTTTTTGTACCCTCACCTTTTTTCAACTGCAACAGCAGAATTTTGGACAGCGACAAGATCACAAAGGTAATAAAGAAAAGGACCAAGCCCAGATACATCAGTGAAGCCTGGTGTAAACCTTCTGAGGCCTCGGCAAACTCATTAGCCAAGGCAGAGGTAATGCTGTTGGCGGCTTGAAACAGACTCAAGGAATCCAGCTGGTTAAAGTTACCAATCACAAAGGTCACGGCCATGGTCTCACCGATAGCGCGACCCAAGCCCAGCATGATGCCGCCAATGACACCGGTCTTGGTGTAAGGCAGCACCACTTTGGATACGACCTCCCAGGTGGTCGCTCCCAGCCCATAGGCCGACTCTTTCAGCAAAGGGGGAGTGACTTCAAACACATCACGCATCACGGCCGCGATGAAAGGAATAATCATGATGGCCAAAATGATGCCTGCCGACAGCAGGCCAATTCCCACGGGGGGGCCAGACACAAATGCACCCAGGTAGGGCACGCCATCAAAGGCGGCCTGCAGTGGTTGCTGCACGTAGGTCGCCAACACCGGGCCAAACACCAGCAAACCCCACATGCCGTACACAATGGAGGGAACCGCTGCCAGCAGCTCGATAGCGGTGCCTAATGGGCGCTTGAGCCAAGCTGGAGATAATTCGGTCAAAAATAAGGCAATGCCAAAACTCACCGGAACCGCAATTAGCAGCGCGATAACCGAGGTCGCTACAGTGCCATAAATCATGACCAACCCGCCATATTCGTCTTTGACCGGGTCCCAAGTGGTGCTGGTCAAAAACGAAAACCCATATTTACTGATGGCTGGCCAAGCGCTGATCGTGAGTGTGGTCAATATCGCAACCAACAACCCTAGCGCGACCACTGCCGCACCCTTGGCCACCCAGCCAAAAATGCGGTCGGCCATCGGACCGGATCTGGGTCTTTTTTCGGGATTTTTTTTAGGCATAGCACGGGCAATGGGTTTTACAGAAGAGCCAGATGGGGACTCCCCATGCACTAGTACGGACGACATGAGGCTTATCTCCACTTGGCGCTTATATTAACGGGATTGTCTTACTTGAACGCCACTGGTTTACCAGCACCGTCCTTGATTTCACCCCAGGATTTCTCAATGGCCGCAATCACGGACTTGGGCATCGGCACATAGTCCAGCGCAGCAGCGGTTGCATCACCGTTCTTGTAGGCCCAGCTAAAGAACTTCAAGGCTTCCGTGGCGTTGGCAGGCTTGTCTTGCTTGGTATGCATCAAGATGAATGTGGCACCGCTGATAGGCCAAGCATCTTTGCCAGGCTGATTGGTCAGAATGTGATAGAACGTTTTGTTCCAATCAGCACCTGCAGCAGCGGCCTTGAACGTGTCGTCTTCAGGCTTGATGAAATTGCCTGCCGAGTTTTGCATCAGCGCGTAGTTCAGCTTGTTTTGTTTAACGTAAGAATATTCCACGTAACCCATGGAATTAGGCAGGCGCGCCACAAACGCAGCCACACCCTCATTGCCCTTGCCACCCGCGCCCACTGGCCAGTTCACTGCAGTGCCCTCACCCACTTTGGACTTCCACTCGGCATTGACCTTGCTCAGGTAGTTGGTAAAAATGAACGTGGTTCCTGAGCCGTCCGCGCGACGCACTTGGGCAATGGCCGCATCCGGTAAAGGCAGCGATGGATTCAGCGCCTTGATGGCGGGGTCATTCCAGCGGGCGATCTTGCCCAGAAAAATGTCGCCAAGCACTTGGCCATTCAACTTGAGCTGACCTGGCTCAATACCCTTGACGTTGATCACAGGTACTACACCACCCATCACTGTAGGGAACTGCATTTGGCCTTTGGACTTCAAAACCTCATCGGTTTGAGGCATATCGGAGGCACCAAAGTCCACCGTTTTCGAGTCAATTTGCTTGATACCACCGCCTGAACCGATGGACTGGTAGTTCACCTTGACGCCGGTCGCCTTGTTGTAATCAGACGCCCATTTGGCATAAATCGGCGCTGGGAAGGTTGCACCTGCACCGGTAATTTCCTGGGCATTGGCGCCATTTGCGAAACTCAAAGCTGTTGTAGCCAGAACGGCCAAAACTGTTCGGTTAAAAAAGATGTTCATCAAATACCCTTTGGTTGGTTAAGTAATGAAGGGACTTTAAGAAGCTTTTATGACAAGCATGTGACAAATTGCACCCTGCAAGGTAAATTCGAATTTATCGCGCTTGTCATGAAAAATTCAAGTTTTTGTCACAGAAACGTCATACCAGCTTTCTACGCTAGGGGTTTTCAACCCGGAGTAACTTCATGACCAAGACCCACTTCACCCAAACATGCCGCATGCTTTTGGCAGCGGCTTTTGCAACGACCATGGTCGGCTGCGCGACGCAATCCGGCCCCACCAACGTAGCGGACACCTTGGCCAGCACGCCATCCCTCAGCACGCTCAACACATTGGTGACCAAAGCCGGACTGACCGACACCCTCAAAACAGGTGGCCCTTTTACTGTTTTCGCCCCCAGCAATGACGCCTTCAAGGCAGTGCCTGCCAAGGTGATGGACGATCTGGCACAGAACCCCCAGAAGCTGAAAGACGTATTGACCTACCATGTGCTCGCTGGCAAGACCATGGCGGCTGACGTGAAAAACGCCAATGCCAAAACAGTCAACGGCGCAACTGTGGCCCTGTCCAAGGCCGGGGACTTTGTCACGGTCGAGGGTGCAATGGTCACTACAGCGGATATTGCTGCGACCAACGGCGTGGTGCACGTGGTCGACACCGTACTCATCCCCCCAGTCAAGAAGTAATTCGCACCCGCTGGCGGTCAGTGGCCGCCAGATTTATGTGTCAAATAGGCATCCAGACCCCGCGGATACTGCGCAAGCAGCTATTAAATTAATAGCAACGGTGTACTCAAATTTTCGAGCCCTTCTACCTTGAGGAAGCCCCCCACCCATGATCTCCCATCCGAAATTCAACCGAAGAGACCTCATGCTTGCAGCGCTTGGTGCGGGCGCAAGCGGCACGGCGCCAGTCTGGGCGCAAGGGCCCAGCGGAACGTCTGGCGCACGTACGCACACTGTGGCCCAAATTGTGGACATGTCGGCCAGCCAGATCGACGTTTCCAAAGACTTCCTCGTGGGCTCACGGGCGGCCTGGAAGGACATTAATGCCAAAGGCGGCTTGCGTGGTGCCACAGTGCGCCACCTGGTGCTAGAGGTCGACGGCAGTGCCGCCAGTGTTCGCACGGCGCTGGACACACTCAAAAGTCAGCCCCACTGCCTGGCCCTATTCGGTACCGCAGGCGATCGTGCTGCGAGCCAGGTCGCGGCTATCGTGCGCAAGGACATGCCAGACTTGGCCCACATCGCGCCCTGGCTGCAAAGCACAGACGTGGACGCGGGCGAAAGCACGTTCCCAATATTTGCGCCGCGCGTGGACCAAATTGCCCACGCCATCAAGACCTTGTCCGTGATGGGCATCCCATCCTTGGGTGCGGTTTATGGATCGCAGGCTGAATTTGCGGCCTACCGCGACAGCATGGAGCAAATTGCAGCAAAGCTCAAAGTACGGATGACCTCCTACAGTCCGTCTGCCGACCTGAAACTTCTGGGCAGCTCACTGAGCCCTGACAGCCCCCGCATACTCGTTTTTTTGGGTGGCACCCCCGAGCTGGTGCAGTTTTCACAGGGCATCGACAAGCAGGCCGCCCAGCGCTACATCGTTGCCATGTCGGACGTCAATTTGCAAACCATGGCACAAATGGGTGCGTCTAAATATGCGTCGGTCGTGGCAACACAAGTGGTTCCCATGGTCAATTCGAATCTCCCCATCGTCAGGACCTACCGCGAAACGCTGGGACGCTTGTACGACGAGCCGCCCACCCCCCACAGTCTCGCTGGATTCATGGCCGCACGCTATACATTTGAAATGCTTCAAAACGTGGATGGCAGCCTGAACCGCGCAAGTACGCTGCAAGCCATGCAAAAGCGTGGATCCATGGACTTGGGGGGCTTTCGTGTCGCGCTGGACTCCAAGAGCCGCAGCGGAACCTACGTTACCCAAAGCATGTTGTCATCCGATGGCCGTTTGGTGGGCTAAGTCTGAACCTTTCCCACCGTACTTGTGGCGGCAGTGCCAGTGCTATGCTCACCCAAGTCAATCTCCCCTTAGAAGAAAATAGCGAATGCAAAACGGAAATCGCCTAGCGGCTGTAGATTTAGGCTCTAACAGCTTCCGCCTGGAAATCGGCCGGGTGGACCATGGTGAATTTCGCCGCACCGAATACCTGAAAGAAACCGTGCGTCAAGGCGGCGGTCTCGACGAAAACCGGAATTTAACCCCCGAAGCCATGCAAAGCGGATGGGACTGTCTGGCGCGTTTCGGCGAGCGTCTCGCCGGATTCAGCCCTGACGAAGTGCGCGCAGTGGCCACGCAAACCCTGCGTGAGGCCCGAAACCGTGATGAGTTCCTGGTCCGTGCCAATGAAGTTCTCGGCTTTCCCATCAACGTTATTTCGGGCCGCGAGGAAGCGCGCCTCATCTACCAAGGTGTGGCGCACATGTTGGAGCGCTCTGAGGAACGCCGCTTGGTGATTGACATCGGTGGTCGCTCCACCGAGCTCATTTTGGGTCAGGGCCTTAACTCCACGGTCATGGAGTCGTTTCGGGTCGGAAGCATTGCCTGGTCCAAGCGCTACTTCTCCGATGGGCAGTTCTCTAAACGGTCCTTTGAGGTCGCGGAAATTGCGGCCAAGGCAGTATTGGACGAGGCCTTTGACGCCTACCACCCCGACAACTGGGACGTGGCCTATGGCTCCGCAGGCACGGTAGGTGCCATTGGTGATGTGTTGGTCGCCGCCGGATGGCCGGCGGGCACCGTGACCCAAGAAGGTCTGGACTGGTTGCTGGACAAATTGGTGGCGGCGCAACACGTCGATCGCCTGCGCCTGCCCGGCATGCGCGAGGACCGCAAAGCCATTATCGGCGGCGGTGTGAGCGTGATGCGCGCCGTATTCAGCCTGCTGGGCATAAAGAGCATGCAGCATGCCGCTGGCGGACTGCGCCATGGCCTGCTGTGTGATTTGCTGGGCACGACCGACACTGAAGACGATATACGCTTCAAAAGCGTACGGCGCCTTGGCACCAAATTTTCGATCGACACCGTCCACGGCGAGCGCGTGGGCAAAGTGGCAACGCAGTTGTTTTCACAGCTTATGGCTACGCAATCCGCAACCAACCCAGCCCTTGAAGCCCGTCTTTTGCGCAAGCTGAACTGGGCGGCACAACTGCATGAGATTGGTAGCCACATTTCCCACAGCGATTACCACAAGCATGGTGCCTATATTCTGGACAACGCCGACGCCATGGGGTTTTCACTCTCGGAGATGCACCGCCTGAGTCTGTTGGTGCTGGGCCACCGGGGCAAACTGCGCAAGCTGGAGGCGGTATTGACCGATGATGATCTGGTCACCCAATTGATGACCCTGCGACTGGCTGTGATTTTGTGCCACGCACGACGTGACCCGGACCTAACGGGAATGACGCTGGAGCGCGCCGACCCTCAAGGCACTCAGGCGCGCTTGAGTGTGCGCAAGGGCTGGGCTTCGGCCTACCCACAATCGGCCCATTTGCTGCGGGAAGAAGCCATGGCCTGGCAAAAGACGCCCTGGTCCCTCGAAATCCAGGGCGCCTGATCTCACGTTTAGGCCTGGTGTACGTACACACCAGCTCCCGACGTCTTGGCGAGATGCTTGCTTTGTGCCGCCAGATTGGCCACATCTTCAGCCCTTGAAAACTGGCTGCCATCGATAGCCACGGCACCGATCGACAAGGTGGTACACGGAAAGAACCGGGGCACTCCGTAGCGGTCCTCGCCCTGAATCCCACCCACGCGGCGGGCGTCTTCGTCAAACATGGCCAGCGCGCGAGTTTGAAAATCAAGGACCAGCCGCTCGCACCGGGCACGCCAGTCCGCGCTTTGGAACAGCAAAATGAAATCATCCCCGCCGACATGGCCCAAAAAGTCCCGCTGGGAGTCACATTGCTCCATGGCGGTTCGGGCAACCAACCGGATCATTTCATCCCCACGCCAGTAGCCATAGTGGTCATTGAAGGGTTTGAAATGGTTTAGATCGGCATAACACGCGACAAACCGAACTTGCTTCTTGAGCAGGCGTTCGATGTGCTGGCTAATCGGAATGTTTCCGGGCAAGAACGTCAACGGATTGGCATGCCGGGCCGCCTCAATGCGGGTTTCGGTGACCGAGCGCACCAACTGGTCACCAGTGCCCAGTCCAGCATATCGTCCGTTTTCGGTGGCGATGAAACCGTCCGACAAATAGCGCTGATCCTGTGAAGTCAATATCCCTATCAACTGGTCCACGCTGTGGTCACGCTCGATGAGTCGGGGTTCCCGGTTCGCATGCGCCGCGCAGGATTTTCTCCCGGACACTTCACGGTAGTACAGCTTGGTGTATTCATTCATGAATTGCGCACGGTTGATGATGGCCAACGGCCGTTCACCATCCAGCAATGCGATTGCATGCAGAATCGGCGCCCCAAAAAAAAGTGCGGCCAACTCGTCGTTGGTGGTGTTTTCGGTCACGGTTGGTGCGCGAACCAGAGAGAGGCTACGCAAGTGACCGCCCTGGGTGGCACGGGTCAATTCCGGAAAAACGGCGACCTGCCGCTCCCGTAAAATCCGCTGGGAATCCACGCCCAGATACTTCAACGGTGTGCGGTCGGGATGCCCCAAAAAGTACCCTTGCCCATAGGTGATTCCCAAGTCACGCAGCACCCGCAGGTCTTCCTGGGTCTCAATGCCCTCCGCCACAAGTTCCGTTCCAAATATCGTTGCAATTTGCTGCAAGGCCTGAATTGTTTTTAACTTGTCGCCATGCTCGCTGATGTCCTTGGTGAAGTACTTGTCAACTTTCACCACCTCGGGTTTGATCTGCGACCACAGCCTCAAGCTGGAGTGGCCGTCGCCAAAATCATCCAATGCGATGGATGCCCCCACCGAACGGACCTCTGCCACCACTTCTGCAAAATGGTCCATGTCCGCAATGCGCTCATGCTCGGTAATTTCCAGCACCAACATGCGTGGCACCACCCCCAATTGACAAACCAGTTCCAGCAACGCGTCTCGACCACGAATCGCCATCAACCGGGTCAAAACACCCGCGCTGATGTTGACGAACAAACGCCCCGGCACATTAAGCTGCCCCCAAGTTTGCATGGCAGCCACCACGCACGCGTTTTCGAACTCGTACTCCATGCGCTCATCCGCAGCTGCCCGCAGCAATGCGTCCGGCGTGTGCATGGATGTCCCCTGCGGGCCGCGGATCAAGGCCTCGTGGGCGTGGATGGACGCATCCGCCAGATTGACAATCGGTTGATATACAGGGTAGAGACGACTCTCCTGCAATAGCTTTTCCAGCGGCCCCTGTCCACCAGTGATCCCCGTCGACCGGGGAACGATTCGCAACAAATTGTTGTTCACTGAAGACTCCTGATTAACCGTAAATATCAAGTCTATGGCGCGGGGGTGACAACGTTGTGACAGCCCAAAGGGAGCAGAGTTCGCTGTGTATGCCGTCGAAATTTGACGACCGAAAATAAACTATGTAAACTATATACACCGTTTAAAAGGAGCTACTTACATGACCACTACTGAAAAACCTGCCACCCCCACTCAAACAACTGCCCCTGCGACCCAAGCCGCCGTAACGGTTAAAAAGGTGCCAGTCAAGGCCACGCCAAAGGCCGTCGCGCCCAAAGTGGCGGCAAAGCCCATTGCAAAAGTGACTGCCAAAGTGGTTGCAAAGCCTGCCGCCAAGCCCGTTGCAAAAGCAAAAACTATTGCAGCACCCACGGTTAAAGCCAAGCCTGCAGCGAAGCCTGTAGCAGCCAAACCTGTCAAAGTGAAAAAGCCAAAAATGGTTCGTGACAGCCTGACCATGCCAAAGCCGGAATACGCAGTGCTGGACACGCTCAAGCTGCGTGGCGCCAAGCTGGCAAGTCCCGTCAAAAAAACCGAACTGATTCGCGCCGGAATCAAGGCCTTGGCCGCCATGTCGGATGCTGCGTTTTTGAGCGCACTGAAGGCAGTGCCCAGCCTCAAGACCGGGCGCCCTGCCAACGCAAAGGCAGCTTAAACCTTCTGCGCTAGGCGCTACAGCAAGTCAGGCGTTTGGACGGTGACCAGTACCGTCTTGTTGCCGTTTTCACGCTCCCGATGGCGCAGCCACCACACCGCGCCTTTCTTGACTGCGCACTCGCTATCGCTCAAACCCAGCAACCGGGACAAAGTCTGTCCTAGCGTTGGCTGGTGTCCCACAACCAGAATGCAGCCTTTGGCATCCGGCCATTGAACCAGTTCCAGCAACTCGTCCACCGTGGCCAAAGGTGCCAGCGCAGAACTGGTTTTGAATTTTCGCCCCAGTGCTTTGACCGTCTGCTGCGTACGTACCGCAGGGCTGGCCCATACCTTTGCGCCATCCGGCAACTGTCGGTCCAACCACGCCGCCATGCGGGCCGCCTGTTTCTCACCACGCGGGGTCAGGGTCCGCTCCAGGTCATCACCCACCAACTCCACATCGATCGCTTCAGCATGTCGCCACAGTATCAGGTCCATACGCTCACGCTCCTCGTTTGCCCTGGTCATTGCGCCCGTACCGTGCCATCAGCGCCGCTTGCGCCCCATGTACAGGGGTTTGCCCATCGCCTTTAAAGTGGGTGTAGGTGCCGTCAGCCCCCATGTCCCAGGCATCCACGCCATCATGCAAGTAAGCCACCAGGCATTCATCCACAATACGTTGGCGTTGCACGGGATCGGTTACCGGCCAGGCCAGCTCGACCCGTCGCACCATGTTGCGATTCATCCAATCAGCACTGGACAAATACAAGTCCTCTTCTTCGCCCTTGCGGAAGTAGAAAACCCGTGAATGCTCCAAAAACCGGCCAATGATGGAGCGCACACGGATGTTGTCGGTATGCCCCTGCACCTGTGCTGGCAACATACACGCGCCCCGCACGATCAGGTCAATTTTTACACCGCGTTGCCCTGCCTGCATCAGGCTGTGGATCAAGGCCTCGTCGGTTAACGAATTCATTTTTGCCACAATCCGCGTGGACACACCCTTTGCCGCAGCCACACCCAGGGCATCCACCTTCGCAATCAAGTTGCGGTGCAGGTAAAACGGCGCCATCCAGGCCTTACGCAATTTTGGCAACTTACTATGACTTGCCAAATGCACGAACACGTGCTCCATGTCGGCAGTCAGCGCGGCATCGGCAGTGATGTGGCTCACATCGGTATACAGGCCTGCGGTACGCGGGTTGTAATTGCCAGTCGATAAATGGCCATAGCGTTTGAGGCTCTTACCCTCGCGCCGGGTGATAAGCATCATCTTGGCGTGGGTTTTTAGCCCCACCACGCCGTACACCACCTGCGCGCCTATTGACTCCAGCATCTCGGCCCAATTGATGTTGGCTTCTTCGTCGAAACGTGCCTTCAGCTCCACCACCACAGTCACCTCTTTGCCAACCCGTACCGCTTCACGCAGCAAATCCATCAGCTCGGAGTCAGACCCCGTGCGATAGATTGTTTGCTTGATGGCCAGCACTTGGGGATCTTTCACCGCCTCGCGCAAAAATCCGAGCACGCCATCAAAACTCTCAAAGGGCTGGTGAATCAGAATATCGCCTTGCTTGAGCTGATCAAAGATCGACAGGGCCGAATTCATCTGGGCTGGGTAACTGGCTTTGTAGGGCGTAAAGCACAGATCTGGGCGCCCGACCAAATCAATCAGTTGCGTCAGGCGGACCAGATTGACCGGGCCCTGCACCCGGTACAGGGCCTTCGCAGGCAATTCAAATTGCTTCAGCAAGAAATCCGACAAATAGTCCGAGCACCCTGCTGACACCTCAAGCCGGACCGCTTGCCCATAGTGACGGTGCGCCAAGCCTTGCCGCAAGGCGGTACGCAGGTTCTGAACATCTTCTTCATCCACGGCCAAATCCGAATGCCGGGTTACCCGAAACTGTGAAAACTGCCCCACCGACCGCCCAAGGAACAACTCGGCCAGATGGGCACGAATCACACTGGACAGTGAGACAAAAACCGTCATGCCACCAGCCACCTTGTCCGGCATGCGGATCAGGCGCGGTAACACGCGTGGCACTTTCACAATGGCGATCTCGTTTTCTCGGCCAAAAGCATCTTTGCCACTCAGGCGCACGATGAAGTTCAGCGACTTGTTCGCCACCTGCGGAAATGGGTGCGAGGGGTCTAGCCCCACCGGGATCAGCAGTGGGCGCACTTCGCGCTCAAAATATTGCTTGACCCATTGGCGCTGCACCGCATTGCGTTCGCCATGCGAGATGACTTTGATGCCCAGCTTCTCAAAGGCGGGCATCAACTTCTCGTTGTACAAGACGTACTGGCGCGCCACCAGATTTTGCAATGCATCGGCCAGGCGCTCGAACGAGTCCAGTGTGTACACCCCTTTGCGCTCATTGGCCAAATACGCTGCCAAATGAGGTTCGGCGCGAACCTCAAAGAACTCATCCAGATTGGATGACACGATGCACAGATAACGCAAACGCTCCAACAAGGGCACGTCACCACGAATCGCCCAATCCAGCACCCGCTCATTGAAAGCCAAAAGACTGTGGTCGCGGTCGAGCAACTCAGGGGCGGAGTCTGCCGCGCTCTGCAGTTTAGAGTTTCGAGGAAGTGACAACATAAATGCAGACCTGACTATGACAAAGCAATGAAGGATTGTTGACGTATTAGATGACAGTTATGTGACAGCCCTGTGCGATATTGCAATCCGATCAAACACCTGCCCCCGCTTGGCAGGCACCAAATGCCCCAAGAATAGCAAGGAGGCGTAAGCCCAACTGAAGTCCATCGCACGCGCACGGGCCTCGTGGCGCGGCAGCGCAAGTGCGCGGTACCACCCAGCCGCCAAGTCATTGTCCAGCACCCCGCCCCGTGCCGGTGCGCCCACGACTTCCAGCGGCCCCTCTACCGGGAACGCGGCAACAGGCGTGCCGCAAGCCATTGACTCCAACATCACCAGACCAAAGGTTTCCGACTGGCTGGGCATCACAAAAACATCCGCCGCCGCATAGACCTGTGCCAACTCATCGCGGGGCAACAGACCCAGCCACCGGACGTGCGGGTAACGTTCCCGCAACGACACTTCCAGCGGCCCCACCCCACACACCACCTTAGTGCCCGGAACATCGAGCTTGAGAAACGCATCGATATTCTTCTCGTAGGAAACCCGCCCTACAAACAACGACACCGGGCGCGCCAGCGTTCCCAGCGCAGGATAGACCTCCGGTGCTTCTTGGTAGGTGAACAGGTCCATGTCGACCCCATGGGTCCAACTGCGCAGATTCTTGAACCCGCGACCCTCCAGCATGCGCAGCACACTGGGGGTTGGCACCATGACCCCGGACGAGGGCTTGTGAAAATGCCGAAATACGGCATAACCCAGCCACAGCGGCACTTTCAGGGCCGCCTTCAAAATCTCGGGAAACCGGGTGTGAAATGCCGTGGTGAAACCCAACTTATTGCGAATGCAATACCGTCGCGCCGCCCAGCCCAAGGGCCCTTCCGTAGCAATATGCACAGCATCCGGCGCCAAGGCATCAAGTTGTGCAGCCAGTGGCTTGGCAGGGCGTACGGCGAGGTCGATGCCATCGTAGCCTGGGCAGGGCCGCGTGGTGAACAAGCCGGGGTGAATCACGGTCACCTGGTGCCCGAGTGTCTCCATTTCGCGCACCAGTTCCACCAGCGTCGTCACGACACCGTTGACTTGGGGTTGCCATGCATCGGTTACCAATGCGAGTTTCATGCGGGGGTCTCCGTCCATTGTTTTTGAATCTCTATACGGGGAGCCATTTCTGGGCGGGCAGGTGCGCCCGCCCAATGGATCAGCTCCAGGCGGCCATCCATATGCTCCACCAGGGCGCTGCGGCTCTCCACCCAGTCACCATCATTGCAATACAGGGTGCCGTTGATGTCACGCATTTCGGCCCGGTGAATGTGACCACACACCACACCGTGGTGCCCGCGCGCCCGGGCCTCGCCGGCCACGGCCACTTCAAAATCGGTGACGTAATTCAATGCCTTTTTCACCTTCTGCTTCAAGTAAGCCGAAAGCGACCAGTAGGGCAAGCCCAGACGGGCCCGCAGGCTGTTGAGGTGGCGATTGAGTTTGAGGGTGAATTCGTAAAGGTTGTCACCCAGATAGGCGAGCCACTTGGCACACTGAATCACCCCGTCAAAGTAATCCCCATGGGTCACCCACAGAGTGCGGCCATCGGCCGTGGTGTGCACGGTGTCGGCGTGCACTTCAATTCCGCCGAACTGGTGCCCCACAAACGCACGGGCAAACTCGTCATGATTACCCGGAATAAACACCACGCGGCAGCCCTTGCGTGCGCGGCGCAGCAGCTTTTGAACCACGTCGTTGTGCGCCTGCGGCCAAAACCAGCGGCGACGCAACTGCCAGCCGTCCACGATGTCGCCCACCAGATAAAGGGAATCGCTGGGGTGGTGCTTCAAAAAATCCAGCAAGGCCTGTGCCTGACAACCCGCAGTACCAAGGTGAATATCGGATACAAACACGGCCCGCAAGCGGTGGTGCCCCAACTCTTCTTCGCCGTCCGTCGCAGCATTGGCAATCAACCCCTGCCAATTGGCGCCCATGGCATCGAAGGCGGTGCGCATCAGGCCCCCAAAAAGTGTTTGCGGTAACGTGCGGGCAAGTCGGCGATGCGCATCAGCATAGGCAGGTCGGCGGAGTTGAAGTCTGGGTCCCAGGCCGGAGCGCCCAGCACTTTGGCTCCCAGGCGCAAATAGCCCTTGATGAGGGCCGGCGGCTCCACATCCAAGGTGGAATCCAATTGCGCAATGGGAAGTGGCAGGCGCGGACGCACATGGTATTCAATGGGTGCAAGATGCGTGGCCTGCACCTGGCGCCAGATGCTGGCGGCGGCGTCCCCGCTGACGATGCCGTTGTGCAGCATGGGCACGCTGGCGCAACCAATCATGGTGTCGAGCTGGTTGCGCACCATGAACTCGGCCAAAGCACCCCACAACGTCATGATGACGCCACCATGGCGGTAGTCCTTGTGCACACAGCTACGCCCCAGCTCCACCATGCGCTCGCGCAGGCTGCGCAGGCGGGTTAAATCGAACTCGGTGTCGCTGTATGTGCTGCCAACCCGCTTGGCCTGCACGGGAGTCAACACACGGTAGGTGCCAATCACCTGCTGCGTCAGTTGGTCCCGCACGATCAGGTGCTCACAGTAGTTGTCAAACAGATCCACATCGTGGCCCGGTATGGGCGTATTGAGCCGCGCGCCCATTTCCCCTGCAAAAACATCAAAACGCAGACGCTGCGCTGCACGCACCTCGTCTTGGTGGCTGGCCCAGGTAACGGAGAGACCTTTGCCGCCAGTGCCTGGCACGGACTGCACGTCGGCAGGTATTGAATGGACCGCCCGCGCCAGTGGTGTGGTCGTGGTGGTATGTGTGTTGACAGAGTTCTGCATTGTTGTCTCCTGTGTTCTTTATGAAGCGGCTCCCGCTCCGCAGTGTGCAGACGCAACATGACACAAGAAAGTCACGAACATGAAGAATGTGTGACACACCAGCATTGATAAAGATCACCAACAAAACGGGCCGCATGTGCAAACTGCGAAGGAATAACCCGCTGCCGTGACCATGCCCGAAACACCATTACTTGCATCCAGACTGAACCCCAAACTATCCAGGCGCAAGGCAGCAAAATGGGTTTTGAACGACGCTTTTCGTGAATTCGCAACCCATCTGGCCGACGTCGGCACCTCGGAAGACCCGGAGGTGGTGCACCACACGCGGATAGGCTGGCGCCGCTTCAAAACCGCACTTTGGCTTTTCAAGCCAACACTGCCCACCACCGCCAAGCCCCCCACCGCCCCGCTGCGGCCACTGCTGGGCGGGTTGGGCAAGCTAAGAAACCTCGAAGTAGCACTGAAGGAAACCCTGCCCCCGCTTGCGCAGGCCTACATAGCGGGTGACGCCCACCGCGCCGGTGCTTGGCAAGCACTCCTGCAAACGCTGACGCAGGCAGCGCACCAGCAACGTCAGGCCGTGCGGGCCACGCTGCAACAGGCATCCACCCAGCACAGCTTGCAGGCCACCACACAATGGCTGAAAGACCTACCCATCGCCAAGAGACCACCTGGCGCAAATACCAAAATTGCAGGAACACTGCACCAATGGGCCCGCGACCGCGTGGCCCATTTGCATAAGGAACTGCAGGCCCAGCGGAAATTGGCCGTGGATGCCGAAAGCCAGCACCGCACGCGCATCCTTGCCAAGCGCATGCGCTACGCCATAGAAGCGCTGCACCCGCTTTTGCCGGTGCTGCACACCCGGAACTGGTACGCCCAGGCAAGGGAACTTCAGGCGCACATCGGCGCGGCGCGCGACATCACGCTGGCAAGCGCATTGGTCGACGAACTTAGTCTAAAAGGTGGCCCGGCAGATTTTCTGCGCGGGGTTCAGTACCAGTCCTGCAAGGCCTGTGCGTAAAAATGCGCCCTATTTTCCATCGTCGGCAACCACAGAGAATGGCCACATGCCGCGCGCGACAAAAAATCCAGAAAAGACTGGTGCTGGCGCAACACCCGCTGCTGCCGGTGCTCAATCAAGGGGTTGAACATGCCATGGCGCGAGAACAGCTGCCTCGGGTTCTTCTTCACCCACAACCAGGAGCCCATCTCCAGCGTCAGCGGCAAAAAAACACGATCCGCCTCGGTGCAAGACCGCTGGTACAGGTAGTCCCACACATCGCCATGCGCCAGATATTGCAGGCTCTGCGGTTCAAAAATGTACCGGTGGTAGCTGTTGGACTGCACAAAAATTTTTTTCAGCGCCTGGATTTCGGCCAGATGGGCAATGGGTGCGCGTGTATGCGCATAAGGAAACCAGATGCGGTCGCGTGCGCCAAAGCCGGAATGGCAGTCCACCGCTACGCTGAATTTGCGGCTCAGCAACTCCTGCGTGACCACCTCGCACACCGCCCTGTTCTCGATTTCCATGGGTGCAGCCTGGGCCCCCCGATACCACGGCAAGCGGGCGCTGATGCGCTGCCCACCCACCAAAAATGGCACCGGCTCCACGGACGCAATGGGCGCGTTGCGCATCAAGTCCACCCCCTGCGGGTTGGCCCGGGTTCCCAGTGCCATGCCACCCGGATTGACAATCGGCATGAAGACCAAGCGCACCGACTCCAGTTGCTTGTGCAAAGTGCTGTCCCACTGCAAGCGCATCACCAGACTTTGCAAGTAGGCAATCACTACTTCGGCACCGATCCGCTCCAAGCCATGTACGCCCCCAAAATAGCCAACCGCCGGGACCGATGGATTCGGATTGCCCAGCGACACCGCATGAATGGGATAGTCACCACCCTGGGGCATAGCCACCCGCCCCACAACACGGGCTTCCAGTTGGCTCGCACCCAGCTCCATGATGCGTTCAAGGGCCAGCAGTTCGGGAAGTTCGGGTGGTGTCACAAGTGCCTTTGTACTGCGCTGAATACGTCACCGCGCAGGCCAAAAGCATACAAGACTGGCATGTCTTCCTACAAACATTTGGGGGCACCGTGTCTTAAATTTGCACTGACACGAAGGTGTCACACAAGCCCATTAACTTTGAGTCCTGTTCACGTTAATGAGTCCTCCCACCATGACCCGCAATGCAGCATTCGTCCGTTTTATCGCCCTGCCCGCTTGCATCGTCTGGGGGGTACTGGAATTCATTGCGTTGCAGCGTGCACACCTGCTGCACAAGCGCCCCCATTTTTAAAAGAGAGGATGTGCCCATGATCTGGAAACTTCTTGGCCTGCAAAAAAAGCTGGACGCCCTGTTTGATGATGGCTGGCTCAGCGTTGGCTTTGCCACCCACAAAGATAACTCCCCCGGCGCGCTCCAACTCCCCTGCGCGCAACCCTGAGACCGCCCGGCTTCAGCCGCAAGGATGTGAAGGCGACTTGATGTAGATCAAGCCAAAAGTCGATCCAAGCCCGAACAATTGCACTCTTGGTGACCATCACAGGAGTCCGGTTGATGCTTCAAATTCGTATTCATGGCCGTGGCGGCCAAGGTGTGGTTACTGCCGCAGAAATGCTGTCGGTTGCAGCGTTTGAACAGGGCCGCCACGCGCAGGCATTTCCCAGTTTTGGCTCGGAACGCACCGGGGCACCGGTGGTGGCGTTTTGCCGCATTGACGAACAGGAAATTCGCCTGCGCGAACCCATTCTGGCCCCCGATGTCCTGATCGTTCAAGACCCCACGCTGCTACACCAGGTCGACGTGTTTCAGGGCCTGCGCCCGGACGGCTATGTGCTCATCAACAGCAAACGCAGCTTCCATGAACTCGGCCTGATCGATATCGAGCAGCGCCACCGCCGTGAACG
>CAJASG010000494.1 GCA_903944555.1 uncultured beta proteobacterium | reverse complement strand
GGCCAAGCGCCCTATGCCCAAAAACCGCAGCGTGGTACCACCCACTTGCTTCCACAGCGACTGCATCAATTCCTGGGCTGCCTTTTTGCGTTTGACACCGTGCCCGCGGTGGGTCTTGGTCCACACCGGGGTGAGTTCCAGATCATCGGGCGACTGCGCCATGTTCTCCGCCGTCCAGCGGGACATGGTGACGCCATCGGCGTAGGCGTGGTGCATTTTTTGGTACAGCGCAAAGCGCCCAGCCCCCTCGTCGCTGGACAAACCGTCGATCACATGCACCTCCCACAGTGGGCGCGACCGGTCCAGCATCGGCGTGTGCAACTTCGACACAAAAGCGTACAGGGCTTGCCGATCGTTGTGGCCGGCGGGCAGCTTGTGGTAAAAAATATGCTGATTCAAGTCCACCGCTTCGGCCCGTTCCCAATGCGGCAACGCGGTCAAGGAGAACTTGATGACCTGGTTGAACGGGGCTTTGACATCGGTGAACGTCAAATACTCCCGGTACAGATTTTTGGCGAACGCTGCGGTCGATTGGACCGGGCGCTTGCAAATCAGCAGACCCGCCACATGTTTGGGACTTTCTGGCGTCTCGGCTATGAAAAATCCGAGATCGAGTAGGGACAGGCTGCTCATGGTGCTCCGTAGGTATCCGGATTCAAACTCCGGTTTTGCCGCCGATTGTGGACGACTTGCCCCACCAGAGCAACCAAAAAACTGGAGAGGACGGCCTAGCCCACAGGCGGTGTCGGCCAACCGACTTGCACCGCCAAACCACCCAGCAGCGCGGAGCGACTCACCTCCAGATGGCCGCCGGAGACGGCGCCAATGCGCCGCACAATCGACCAACCCAGCCCACTGCCCTGCTGCCCACTGCCCAGAACACGGTAGAAACGCTCGCCCAACCGGGCCATTTCTGGCGCCGTCATGGCCGGCCCACTGTCCTCCACCCGCAACGTAGATTGCCCCTCCTGCACCGCCACCACCACGCGAATCCTAGCCCCGTCCGGGCTGTAGCGAATGGCGTTGTCGATCAAGTTACGCACCATGACACCCAGCAACATGTCGTTTCCAGAGACCCAGCAAGCCGCCTCGGCCTCTAACTCAAGCACCTGATGGCGCACCAAAGCAGCGGGCGCCAACTCGGCGGCCACGCGACGCGTCACCCCACTCAAGTCCACACGCGGGGAGGGCGTGGTTTGGGAAGTTGGCTCGGCAGATGTAGCCTCCAGGCGGGCCAGCGTCAGCAATTGCTCTACCAGCCGTGTCGCACGATCACACCCCGCAAGCGTCGCCAAGAGTGCATGGTCGCGCTGCGCAAAATCGGCACCCGCGCCCTGGGCCACCTGCGCTTGGGCGCGGATGGCGGCAATCGGTGTTCTCAACTCATGGGCGGCATCTGCTGTAAAACGCCGCTCGGATGCCACCATGTTCTCGATGCGAAGAAAGAGCCCGTTGAGCGCCTGCACCATCGGCTCCATTTCGGACGGCATGTCTGCCAGCACCACCGGCTCCAGTGTCTGTGGTTGGCGCTGCACCAGCATCTGACTCAGGTAGCGCAAGGGTGCCAGGCCCTGGCGCACCGCCCACCACAGTACCAACGCAAGAATGGGCAAGGCAAAGGCCAAGGGGAACAATACGCCGCGCAATACTGCCCACAAAATCGTACTGCGCGATGCAATCTGCTCACCCACATACACCTGCACATCGCGCTCGGCGCCATACGTGGAAAAAATTCGCCATTTGGCACCGTCCAGCAAGCTCACCGTAGAAAAACCGGCAGCAACATCCGACATGGGTGTCAGTTGCGCATTGGAGGAGCGCATGGTCAGCAGGCCTTCATGGAACACTTGAAAGGCCACCTTGGGTGCGTACTTGTGCAACGACGGCGCATCGGCGACGCCGTCATCATCATCCCCATCTGCACGACTTTGCTGCACCACCAACAAGGCGGCGGCTTGGGCCAAGTGGCCATCCAGCAATTCATCCAATTCATGGCGCGCATCGACCCACGTCAAGGCAGCGGCCCCCAACCACACCAACGTGACCAGGCCCAACACCCAAACCAACAGGCGCGTTTGCAAGGACTTGGCACGGGCCGGCGTCATGCGACATCCTGACCACGCGCGATGGTGTAGCCGATACCCCGCACGGTCTGAATGACATCGGCGTTCAACTTGCGCCGCAGGTGGTGAATATGTACCTCAATGGCATTGCTGTCCACCTCATAGCCCCAGCTGTAGAGCTGCTGCTCCAGCTGTTCGCGTGACAGAACACGCCCCGCACTGAGCATCAAGGCGTGTAACAAATCAAACTCACGGGTTGACAGTGCGACCAGCTCACCGTTCAATCGCACATGGCGCGCACTGGGGTCCAGCACCACATCGCCGCAACGCAAAACGTCTTGCGACTGGCCATTGGAGCGGCGTATCAGGGCGCGCAAGCGGGCACCGAGCTCATGCAGATCGACGGGCTTGACCACATAGTCGTCGGCACCCAGATTCAACCCCCGAATGCGATCCGGCACCGCATCCCGTGCCGTCAGCACAAGAACGGGCGTGGCGATGTTGCGCGCACGCAGACCCTGCAGAACATCCAAGCCATCTTTGAGCGGCAAGCCCAGATCCAGCACGGCGGCCGCAAACTCTCCCGACGTTAGCTCCCGTTCAGCGGCCACACCGTCGCGCACCCAATCCACCTGGAACCCCAGCTGACGCAGGCCCGCGCGCAACCCATCACCCAGCATTTGGTCGTCTTCAGCCAGCAGAATGCGCATGCAGTGTCTCCCTGTATTTAATCGTCGTGACCACGTGCGCTGTATTGTGCGGCCTCGACCCCAATCGCAGCGGCCGATGCCGCTGGTGCGCTCTGCCATTGCAGCCACCAAAAGCCCAACACCGCTGCCAAAACCAGGATCGCTAGTCCGCCCCATGCGCGGCGAATGCCTTGCGCTGGAGCCACTTCTTTCTTGCCGGTCACCATAGCGCGCACCAGGTTCTCTTTGTGCATGCGACTAGCCACCACCACCCCCGCCACGTGCACTGCCACCAAGGCAAGCATAAGGTTGCTGGCCACTTAGTGGAGCTCCTCCACCAAGCCCCCGCCTACGTCGTTGTACACAGCCCAGCCCGAGGCCACAATGGCCACGCTGCTCAACAGCAGCAAAACAATGGCCACGGCGCCCGCCGGATTGTGGCCGATGTGATGCTCCGGTTTACCGCTCAGCAAAGCCTGCACATAACGAATGACAGTGGCCGGACCGCGCACAAAATTGGAAAATCGTGCATAGCGCGTACCGACCAAGCCCCACAAAATACGAAATGCCACCAGCCCACCCATGGTGTAGCCCAAGCTCACGTGCACCAGCCGCCAACGCTCACTCTCTGATGTCAGGTACGCCCCGGCAAAACTCAGCACTAGCAACCAGTGAAACACCCGTACCGGGGCATCCCACACCAATATTTTTGCTTTAGATTCAGTCATGGCGTCTTACTTGGGTATCCGGATTTCACGTTCACTGAAACTGCCCTTGGCTACATTGGTATGGCAGGCCACGCAGTTGGACGGACTGCCCACGGAGGCACGCTTCCACACATCGGCCGGTACTTCACCCTCACGGTGCTTGCGTAAAAACCAAGCCGACTTGGTAATGCGGTCCTGGGGCGGCTCTTCACTGACCCGCTTGTAGGTGCCCGCGTTGGCTTTGAGCCAAGCACTGAGCTCGCGCATGGTCGCGTCATCCAAGGACGCATCGGTACCGTAGTGCTTGTTCAGAGAACCCATCAGATGCTGCCACGAACCCGCTGGCAACATGCCCGGGGGGAACGCCATGTGGCAGGCCGCGCATTCCTGTTCGTATTTGGGTGTATTTGCCACGCGCACACCGCCGGAATCCGCGTGGGCGGATGCCGCAGCGCCGGCCGTGAGCAGCAGTGCCAAGGTGGCCGTCTTTAGATTGGATTTGAATTTTGAGATTGCCATCGTGTTCTTTCTGAAAGTGCCGCCCACGTTAACGCTTGAGCGTCAACAGCCAAGCCAAAACATCCGATTTTTCGCCCGCCGTGCACTCACGCCCCATCACGTCGTTGCAGTTGCGGCGAAACCACTTCTCGGTTTTGGCCGTTTCGGTAAACCGTTCGGGGTTGAAGGCGGGGGCTAACGCTCCGATCACTTTCCCCGTGCTGGCATGTTTGCCCTCAACCGTCGGGACTGCCGTGTGGCAAGAGGAACAACTCCACTCTTTTCCGTGCTTGGTAGTGAACAGTTGTTGCCCGCGCTCCGCCTTGGCGGGCACGCCCGCTTGCGCGGTGTAGGCGGCGAGTTGCTCGGCGGGTGTCACCGCATGGGCGACTGGGCTCATGACCGAAAGAGCCAGCGCAGCGGCGGTGGCGATTAAATACAACTTTTTCATAGCGACTCCTTATTGGAGCCAAGATTAACCAGGTCAGATTAAGCTTTTCTTAACTCACCTGCCACGCCCCAGGTCAACCCAGTTCACGCACGATGCCCATGGCCTGCTCCACCCGCTCCACCGCATGGATGGTCAAGCCCTCAATAGGTTTCTTGGGCGCATTGGCTTTGGGCACTACCGCTACGGTGAAACCCAACTTGGCGGCTTCCCTGAGGCGTTCCTGTCCACGCGGAGCCGGGCGTACCTCGCCTGCCAACCCCACCTCGCCAAAGGCGAAAAATCCTTTGGGCAAGGGCTTGCCGCGCAGGCTGGAGGTGATGGCCAGCATCACGGCCAAGTCAGCGGCGGGCTCGCTGATGCGCACGCCGCCGACTGCATTCACAAACACATCCTGGTCCATGCACGCCACTCCGGCATGGCGGTGCAGCACCGCCAAGAGCATCG
>CAJASG010000493.1 GCA_903944555.1 uncultured beta proteobacterium | reverse complement strand
GGCCCTTGGCACGGCGGGCGTTGATCACAGCGCGACCGCCACGAGTCTTCATGCGAACCAAAAAGCCGTGGGTACGGGCGCGGCGGATTTTGGAGGGTTGGTAAGTGCGTTTCATTTGAATTCCTAGCTAACTCTATTCAGATCCAACAACAGTAATGATGTTGGATATTGGTCAATTCGCCCCGAACACAATCAGGGCAACCGCAGATTATCGCAAACTTTCTCAATCAGGGCAACACCTTACGTCGGATATGCGGCGTATCGCTGTAACTTAGCGCTTGGTGGCACGATTGTGGATAAGGTCTTGATAAATTACAATCCGGGCGGCAGCAATTTATAACTATCCACAGAAGCTGAAGAGAACAATGTCCGAGGAATTCCCAATAGACAGCACCACACCCTCGGGGCTTGACATAGGCCAGACCCTTTGGCAAAGCTGCATCGACCAATTGGCCCAAGAGCTGCCCGAGCAGCAATTCAACACCTGGATCAAACCACTGAGCGCCCAAGTGCTCGATGACGTATCCAAGGTGACTATTTATGTTGCCAATCGCTTCAAGCTGGACTGGGTTCGTGCGCAATACAGCGGACGGATTTCTGCGCTGCTTGAGAAACTCTATGGCCAGGCCATCGCCATTGAGTTAGCGATCACTCCGCGCGAAAGCCAGGTCAGAAGCACTTTTATTCAAAGAACCTCTGACGTTGCCCCGATTGAGGAGGCACCCACGACGGGAGAGGAGAGAGACCCGGGTCCACCGAAAAACCGGCTCAACTCCATGCTGACATTTGACACGCTGGTGGAGGGCACGGCGAACCGCATGGCCCGCGCTGCCGCAATGCATGTCGCCACCATTCCGGGCCATCTTTACAACCCACTTTTCATTTATGGCGGGGTCGGCCTGGGCAAGACCCATTTGATGCATGCCGTGGGCAACCGACTGCTGCAGGACAAGCCATCCTCCAAAGTTCTCTACATCCATGCGGAACAGTTCGTCTCGGATGTGGTTAAAGCCTACCAACGCAAGACTTTTGATGAGTTCAAAGAGCGATACCACTCACTGGATTTGTTGTTAATTGACGATGTGCAGTTCTTTGCCAACAAAGACCGCACCCAAGAAGAGTTCTTCAATGCGTTTGAGGCCTTATTGGCCAAGAAGTCGCACATCGTTATGACCAGCGACACTTACCCCAAGGGTTTAGCGGACATCCATGAACGGTTGGTATCGCGGTTTGATTCGGGCTTGACGGTGGCAATCGAGCCACCCGAGCTGGAAATGCGGGTGGCGATTTTGATCAATAAAGCCCGCGCGGAGGGCACCGAGATGCCGGAGGAGGTTGCGTTTTTTGTAGCTAAGAACGTGCGTTCGAACGTGCGCGAGCTCGAAGGCGCATTGCGCAAAATCCTGGCCTACTCGCGCTTTAACCAGAAAGAAATTTCCATCCAACTGGCCCGTGAAGCACTTCGAGATTTGCTGTCGATTCAAAATCGGCAAATCTCTGTGGAAAACATCCAGAAAACTGTCGCGGACTATTACAAGATCAAAATCGCCGACATGTACTCCAAGAAGCGTCCGGCCAGCATTGCGCGGCCGCGTCAGATTGCGATGTACCTAGCGAAGGAATTGACCCAAAAAAGCTTGCCCGAAATTGGTGAACTGTTTGGCGGGCGCGACCACACCACAGTGTTGCACGCAGTGCGCAAGATCGGCGGTGAACGCCAGCAGATGACGGAGCTAAACCAGCAGTTGCATGTGCTTGAGCAAACGCTCAAAGGTTAAATAGAAAAAACTATCGCTTGACGCACCCAAGTCCCTGATAAAAAAGGGGAAAATGGCGTTATCCACAGAATCCACCGGCGCAATGGTCGCTGAGTGAATGGCAGAATTTCAAAAAGAGGTTGACATGATCGTATTGAAGGCAACGCAAGACAAAGTTCTGTCGGTATTGCAATCCGTGGCCGGCATTGTTGAACGCCGCCACACCTTGCCCATTCTTGCCAACGTGTTGTTGCGAAAAACGGGCACGTCGCTGCAAATCACCACGAGCGACCTGGAAATTCAAATCCGCACCACGGCCGAGCTGGGGGGCGACACCGGCAACTTCACCACTACCATTGGAGCGCGCAAACTCATCGACATCCTGCGCACCATGCCGGCGGACCAAACAGTTTCTCTGGAATCCAGCCAAAGCAAGGTGATTCTTAAGGGCGGCAAGAGCAAGTTCACCCTGCAGACGATGCAGGCGGAGGATTTCCCTCTGGTGCAAGAATCCGCCAGTTTTGGCCCAGTCTTCAGCGTACCGCAGAAGACATTGAAGAACCTGCTGAGCCAAGTGTCGTTTGCCATGGCAGTACACGACATTCGCTATTACCTGAACGGCATTTTGTTTGTGGCCGAAGGCAACCAGCTGAGCTTGGTCGCTACCGATGGCCACCGTTTGGCCTTTGCCTCCGCCACGCTGGATGTTGAGGTGCCCAAACAGGAAGTTATTCTGCCGCGCAAAACCGTGATCGAGTTGCAGCGCCTTCTAAGCGACGCCGAAGG
>CAJASG010000492.1 GCA_903944555.1 uncultured beta proteobacterium | reverse complement strand
CACGCGCGCCCAGCACGCCCACAAGCAAATTAAATGGCGCCGGGAGCCTGGGCAGTCGCAACCCGCTGCCATCGGCAAAACGCAGCGTCATGGGCAAGCGCAGCAAAGTGGTTTTGGGGTTGACGCCCACCAATAGCATCAAGCGCAGGCTCTCGGTGTAGGCGCCAATCAATATATGCTGGCCGTTGTCAACGGTGATCGGCTGACCGTTGCACATCACCCCTGGCAAGGCCCGCGCCCGCCCGCCGGTTTGGCGGCTGGCCTCAAACACCGTCACCGCGTGCCCCGCCCGAGTGGCCTCCACCGCCGCCGCCATGCCTGCCCAGCCGGCGCCAATGACTGCCACATCCATTCTCCGGGCACCCAAGCTCAGAGCCGTCCCAAAGCTTGGACCTTCCAGGCCAGCCAAAGTTTGCGCAACGGGGTCAGGCTGATGCGTTGGTGCAGGACCTTGAACTGGTCGTGTTCGATCTCGCGCAGCAGTGCACGGTAAATGCTGGCCATCATCAGGCCAGGTTTTTGGGCGCGCCGGTCGGCTGCGGGCAGCAGGGCCAGGGCTTCGTCGTACAAACCTTGGGCGCGCCGGGCCTGAAACTGCATCAAGGCGGTGAAACGTGGCGAATAGCTGCGCTGCAAAATATCTTGTGCCTTGACCTCAAACTGCTGCAGCTCGTTCACCGGCAGGTAGATGCGGCCACGTTGCGCGTCTTCGCCCACGTCGCGGATGATGTTGGTCAGCTGCAGCGCCTGGCCCAGTTTGTGGGCGTAGGCGGTGGTCTGCGGCTGCGTCTGGCCAAAAATGTTGGCCGCTACTTCGCCCACCACGCCGGCCACCAAGTGGCAGTAGCGCTGCAGGCCGGGGTAGTCCAGGTAGCGGGTTTGCGCCAGGTCCATCTGGCAGCCTTCAATCACGGCTTGCAGGTGGCGCTGCTCGATGCCGTGGTCGGGCGCCAGCGGCAGCAGGGCCCGCATCACCGGGTGACTGGGGCTGCCGGCAAAGGCCTTGGCCACTTCAGTCTGCCACCAGGCCAGCTTGGTGGCGGCCACGCCGGGGTCGACCATGTCGTCGACCACATCGTCCACCTCACGGCAGAAAGCATAGAACGCGGTGATCGCGGCGCGCCGGGGCTTGGGCAAAAACAGGAAGGCGTAATAAAAGCTGCTGCCCGAGGCGGCGGCTTTTTCTTGGACGTATTGTTCTGGGGTCATGTTGGGTCGAAAGTCAGGGTCCTATTGTCGGGGGCGTTGGCTTACATCCACAGGGCGCGCCAGAGCATTACCGGCACATCCCACCAGCGCACGGTGGGGCGGGTGGTGAATGTGGCGAAGTGCAGGGCTTCTATTTTGTCCAGAATGCGCAGACCGCCTTGCACCACCAGGCGCAATTCCCATCCGGCACGGCCGGGAATCAGGTGCACCAATTGTGAGCCTTTTAGCATCCTGGCCCTTGCAGAATGTGCGCAAGCAGCTATCAAATTCGTAGCATTCTGCGTTTGCCTGCAGGCTAGCATGTCGGCCTGTGTGACACCGAAGCGAGTGCAATCCTCCTGGGTCAGGTAGTAGCGGCCCCGGGGCACGTCCACGCTCACGTCCTGCCAGAAGTTTATGAGCTGCAAGGCGCTGCAAATGTCGTCGCTATGGGCCAGGGCCTCGGGGCTGCTGACCCCGTACAGGTGCAACAGCAGGCGGCCCACCGGGTTGGCCGAGCGGCGGCAGTAGTCCAGCAACTCGGTCTCGTTGGCATACGTGGCGCGGTCACGGGATTTTTCGATGTCCTGCACAAACGCGTCCAGCAGGTCGTTCAAGAGCTGCACTGGTAGCTGGTGGGTGGCAATGGCGTGCTGCAACGGGTCAAACACTGCAGCCCATCGGGCGTTGCTTGGCGTCTGCGTGGGCGGGTTGTGCGCTTGCGGGCCATGGGCGTTCAGGCCCTGGCGGTAGTCGTGCAGGTCTTGCAGGCGCTGTGCCGGTGTGGCGTCGCCCTCGTCGGCCAGGTCGTCGGCGGTGCGGGCAAAGTGGTAGATGGCGGAGATCGGGCTGCGCAAGTGCGCCGGGCACAGCAGGGATGCAACCGGAAAATTCTCGTAATGCTGGATCGCCACGGGCGCTGGGGATGCTGGGGCCGGGGGCAAGGTTGCGAGGTCGTGCATGGTCCCGTGATTTTGCCTGCAATGTGGGCGCGGACTAGGTGCCGTGTCGTTAATTTGCGGCCCGCGCAGTGGCATTCGGGGGCAAAATCCGCTCAGAATTCAGAAAAATCAGAAACTGATTTGGAGACAACATGGTGATTGACGAGGGAATGGGGCAGGAGTGGGCGCTGCTGCTCAAAGGCATTGACCAACTCGATGTCGGTTTTACAGTGATGGGCCCCGACCTGGTCCTGGTGGCTGCCAACCAACGGTTCAGGGAGATGTTGAACTTCCCCCTGGACTTGAGTCGCCCGGGGAGCTCCATTGCAGAGGGCTTTCGTTTTCTGGCCACCCGCGGGGAGTACGGCCCGGGCGACGTGGACGCACAGGTTCGCCAGCGGGTCGAGCTGGCGGCGCAGTTTTTGGCCCATCGGTTTGAGCGGGTGCGCCCGGACGGCACCATCATTGAAGTCGTAGGCCAACCCTTGCCAGGTGGTGGCATGGTTACCACGTATACCGATGTGACCATTCCACGCCAGCGTGAACAGGCCTTGCGCGCTCTCAGTGCCGAGCTGGAACTGCGGGTCGAGGCGCGCACCGCCGAGCTGCGCCAGCGCGAACAGGAGTTGGCCCACAAGGCGGCGCTGTTGGAGCTGGTGATCAGCAACGTCAACCAAGGCATCAGCTTCGTGAATGCAGACCTCAAAATCGAAATCTGTAACCAGAAGTTTTGCGACTTGCTGCAAATACCGCCGGAGCTGGCCCAGCCAGGATCCTCCTTTGTGGACCTGGCCCGCTTCAATGCAGAGCGTGGTGAATACGGCCCTGGGGATGTTGAAGAGATCATGCGTGTGCGCATTGACATGGCCAAAAAGTGTCTTCCCCACCGGTTTGAGCGCACCCGTCCGAGTGATGGTGTGACGTTGGAGGTGATGGGCATGCCCACCCCCGACGGCGGGATGGTCTCCACCTACTTGGATATCACAGAGCGCAAACAAGCCGAGAACCTGATTCGGGAGCTCAATGAAAAATTGGAGCTGCGCGTGGCGGAGCGCTCCAGCCAACTCAACATGGCCCTGCAAACCTTGCACCACAGCCAGGAGGCACTGGCCCAAAGTGCGGCCAAGGCGACGCTGAGCACCCTGGTGGCCAGTGTGACGCACGAGCTCAACACGCCTCTGGGCAATAGCCTGATGACGGCGGGCACCTGCTCGGATCTGACCAAGCAGTTCCAAGTGCAGGTGGACTCGGGGCAGTTGCGCTGTTCGGACCTTGCGGCGTATCTGCAGGAAATGCGCACCGGCAGCGATTTGATGGAGCGCAATTTGTTGCGGGCAGTCGATCTGGTGAAGAACTTCAAGCAAGTGGCCGCAGACCAGGCCAGCGAGCAGCGGCGGATGTTCGATGTCGGAGCCGTTGTCAACGAGGTGGTGAACACCCTGAGCCCAAGCCTAAAACGCCACGCCCATCGGGTGGAGGTGAATATCGCCGACGCGTTGTGGATTGATAGCTATCCAGGGGCCTTGGGGCAGGTGCTCATCAACCTGGTCAATAACGCCTATTTGCATGCGTTTGAGGGGATGGAAAGTGGGTGCGTCAGCATTGATGCCAGTCCCCAAGCAGGAGAAGTAGTGCTGTGCATTGCGGACAACGGTGCAGGTATGTCGCAGGAACTACTGGCACAGCTTTTTCAGCCGTTCTTTAGCACCAAGATAGGCCAGGGCGGAACCGGTCTGGGGATGACGATCGTTGAAAACCTGGTCAAAAAGACCCTGGGTGGTGCACTTAGGGTGGAGTCCAGTGTGGGCCGTGGGTCCCGCTTTTTCATCCGCTTGCCCCAAGTCGTATCGATCGACAGTGATGTGGGTATTGACGCGCAAATCTGATGGCAGTGCGCGGCTTGGGCTTGACAAATGGGAATAATTCTCATAAATTACTAACCGGCTGGTCATTAGCTTGTCTTTTGACCCCCCATTTGTCCTTCTAACTCCCCGTCTGCCTATGTCTATCAAGTCCACATCCCACGCAATGCTGCTGCTCGCCGCCGCATTGGTGCTTGCCGCGTGTTCCAAGCCCGCACCGCCCGAGGAGCCGATTCGGGCTGTCAAGGTGATCACCGTAGGGGTGGCGGATATCAGTTCCGGTTTGGAGTTTGCTGGGGAGGTGCGTGCCCGGGTGGAATCACGTCTGGGCTTTCGGGTGGGTGGAAAAATTGTTCGCCGTCAGGCCGAACTGGGCCAACGGGTAACGGCAGGGCAGATCTTGGCGCAGTTGGACCCGCAGGATCTGAAATTGGCCACGGATGCGTCCAGGGCGCAGGTGGCTGCAGCCACCACCAACCGTGACTTGGCGGCGGCCGATTTCAAGCGCTTCAAAGAGTTGCGCGACCAAAACTTCATCAGCGGTGCCGAGCTGGAGCGGCGTGAAGCCACGCTGAAAGCCGCCCAGGCGCAGGTTGACCAGGCGCAGGCGCAGGCAACGGGGCAGGGCAACCAGGCGTCATATGCCAATTTGGTGGCGGATGTGTCCGGCGTGGTCACCTCGGTCGACGCCGAATCAGGCCAGGTGGTGGCGGCGGGTACGCCGGTGGTGCGCATTGCCCAGGACGGACCGCGTGATGTGGTGTTTGCGGTTCCGGAAGATAAGGTTGGCCTGATTAAGACCGGCTCGCCCGTGGAAGTGCGCTTGTGGTCCACCAAGACCACGCTGGCGGGCGTGGTGCGTGAAGTTGCGGCCAGTACAGACCCCGTGACGCGCACCTTTGGCGTGAAGGTGTCACTGGACGTGAAGGACGCACTGCCCTTGGGCACTACCGTGTCGGTGGTGCCCAAAGCACTGGACCGCAGCGGCGTGCAGGTCATCAAGCTGCCAACCAGTGCCTTGCAGCACGACGGTAAATCTGCGGCGGTTTGGGTGGTGGACATGGCCAGCATGACGGTCAAGCTGCAGCCGATTCAAATTGTGACGGCCGACGGCAACGATGTGGTGGTGGGCGCAGGTTTGACGCCCGGCATGCTGGTGGTGTCCGCTGGTGTGCACGTGCTGTCACCCGGTCAAAAGGTCACCATTTATAAGGAAAAAGTAGCCGCAACCCGCGCGGAAACTGCGCAGCCAGCTACTAATTCTGTAGCGCCTTCGGCACCCAAGTGAGGCGGCTATGAACCAAGAACAACCCAAAGAGGGCTTTAACCTCTCCAAATGGGCGCTGGACCACGCAGCGCTGACCCGGTTTTTGATGATTGTGCTGCTGATCCTGGGCGCAACGTCCTATTTCCAGCTCGGGCAGGACGAAGACCCACCGTTCACCTTCCGCATGATGGTGGTGCGCGCTTTCTGGCCCGGGGCCACGGCCCAGCAAATGGCCGAGCAGGTTGCCGACAAGATTGAGCGCACGCTGCAGGAAGTGCCCAATGCTGACAAGATTCGCAGTTTCTCCAAGCCGGGCGAGACCACCATCCTGTTTCAAGTGAAAGACTCGACCAGGGCAGCGGAAGTTTCCAACATTTGGTACACAGTGCGCAAAAAGATCGGCGACATGCGCGCCACGTTGCCGGGTGGCGTGCAGGGGCCGTTCTACAACGACGAGTTTGGCGACGTGTACGGCGTCATTTATGCGCTGGAGGCCGATGGTTTCTCGCAGGCGGAGGTCAAAACCTTTGCCGAAGAGGCGCGCCAGAAGCTGCTGCGCGTTGCCGATGTGAACAAGGTCGAGCTGTTTGGCGTGCAGGACGAAAAACTGTTTATCGAGATTTCGCAAAAGCGCTTGGCCCAACTCGGCCTGGACATGAACCAGGTGCTGGCCCAGTTGAGTCAGCAAAACGCGATTGAGGGTGCTGGCACCATCCAAACCCCGCTGGATGTGGTGCAGGTGCGGGTGGCCGGGCAGTTTGAGGCGGTGGAGCAGCTCAGCGCCATGCCGATTCGCGGCAGCTCGGGCAACCAGTTGCGCCTGGGCGATATTGCAGACATCAAACGGGGCTATTCAGATCCACCGTCCGTCAAGGTGCGTTTTCAGGGCAAGCAGGTGATTGCGCTGGGCGTGTCCATGGCCAAGGGCGGCGACATCATCGCGCTGGGCAAGGCGCTCAAGGCGACCACCGACAAAATTGGAGCCTCATTGCCCGTGGGTGTGCGGCTGGTGAATGTGCAGGACCAGCCGGTGGCCGTGGCCAAGTCGGTCAATGAGTTTGTTGGCGTGCTGATCGAAGCGGTGGCCATTGTGCTCGCGGTGAGCATCATCAGCCTGGGCTTGCACAAGCGTGATGGCGCGCAGCGCTGGTACCGGTCGTATTACGTTGATGTTCGCCCTGGCTTGGTGGTGGGCATCACGATTCCACTGGTGCTGGCCGTGACCTTCCTCGGTATGTGGTACTGGGGCATAGGTTTGCACAAAATCTCGTTGGGCTCACTCATCATCGCGCTGGGTTTGCTGGTGGACGACGCCATCATTGCGGTGGAGATGATGGTGCGCAAGATGGAGGAGGGCTATGACAAGGTGCGCGCCGCCACCTTCGCCTACGAGATTACCGCTATGCCCATGCTGACGGGCACCTTGATTACTGCGGTCGGGTTTCTTCCCATTGGCATTGCCAAGTCGGGCGTGGGGGAGTACACCTTTGCAATCTTTGGCGTTACGGTGCTGGCGCTGGTACTGAGCTGGATCGTCTCGGTGTTTTTTGTACCTTATCTGGGCACGCTGATTCTCAAGGTCAAGCCGCACGGCGTTGGGGACCACCCCAGCGAGCTGTTCGATACGCCGTTTTACAACCTGTTTCGCAAGTGCGTGAACTGGTGCGTGCAGCACCGCTGGATCACCATCGGCGTTATGTTGCTCACCTTTGGGCTGGGCATTGTGGGTATGGGCAAGGTGCAGCAGCAATTCTTCCCCGATTCGAGTCGCCCGGAGGTGTTGCTGGATGTCTGGTACCCGGAGGGCACTTCGTTTGCGGCCAATGAATTGACCACCAAGCGCATTGAAGCCCGCTTGATGCAAGAGCCCGGCGTGGAGAACGTCACGGCCTGGGTCGGGTCGGGCGTGCCCCGTTTCTATTTGCCGCTGGACAACATTTTCCCGCAGAGCAATGTGTCGCAGTTCATCATCCTGCCGCAGGACCTGAAGCTGCGCGAATCCATTCGCATCAAGCTACCCACGGTGATGGCGCAGGAGTTCCCCGAGATCCGGGCCCGCGTGAAAATCTTGCCCAATGGACCGCCGGTGCCTTACCCGGTGCAGTTCCGGGTGGTGGGTGGCGAGCCGTTGGTCTTGCGTGAGCGAGCCGACGAGGTCAAGGCGGTGATGCGCACCAACAGCAATACACGGGGCGTGAACGACAACTGGAACGAGTTTGTCAAGGTCATGCGCCTGGACGTGGACCAGACCAAGGCGCGCGCGCTGGGTGTTACCAGTCAGGCCATTGCACAGGGCTCCAAAACCATTCTGACGGGGACGACAGTCGGCCAGTACCGCGAGGGCGATAAGTTGATTGACATGGTGCTGCGCCAGCCGCTGGAAGAGCGCAATGCAATTACTGACATCGCCAATGCCTACTTGCCCACGGCCAGCGGCAAATCCATTCCGATGACGCAGATTGCCAAGCCCACGTTTGATTGGGAACCTGGGGTGATGTGGCGCGATGGCCGTGACTACGCCATTACCGTGCAAAGTGACATTGTGGAGGGTCTGCAGGGCGCTACGGTGACGGCCGAGTTACTGCCCCAGCTGCGTGCCTTGGAGGCAACCTGGAAGTCCAAGGGGCTGACGGCCTACCGCATTGAGGTGGCTGGCGCTGTGGAGGAGAGCAGCAAAGGCTCCTCTTCCATTGCCGCAGGCGTTCCCATCATGTTGTTCATCACCTTCACCTTGTTGATGTTGCAATTGCACAGCTTCAGCCGTGCCATGCTGGTATTTTTGACTGGCCCGTTGGGGATTGCCGGTGTTGCTGGGGCGCTGCTGTTGTCGGGACGACCTTTTGGCTTCGTGGCGTTGTTGGGTGTGATTGCCCTGATGGGCATGATCCAGCGCAATTCGGTGATCCTGATTGACCAGATTGAGCAGGACCGCGCCAACGGCATCCCCGCCTGGGACGCGATTGTGGAATCCGCCGTGCGTCGGCTGCGCCCAATTGTGCTGACGGCTGCGGCTGCGGTGCTGGCCATGATTCCCCTGTCGCGCTCGGTCTTTTGGGGTCCGATGGCGATTGCGATCATGGGCGGACTCATCGTGGCGACGGTGCTGACGCTGTTGGCGTTGCCTGCAATGTACGCGGCTTGGTTTAAAGTTAAAAGGGAGACGCCCGCAGCAGGTTAAAATAGCGGACTGACCGATTTCAAATGGGTGGTTGTAGCGCTAAAGGTACTGACTTTTGGCGTTTTCAGTCCCTCATGTTTTTTTTGCGCGGGTGGCGAAATTGGTAGACGCACCAGGTTTAGGTCCTGACGGTAGCAATACTGTGCGGGTTCGAGTCCCGCCCCGCGCACCACTATTTTGAGAATTTGCTGGGCAGTAAGCAGCCGAAAGGCTGCTGCGCTGTCCCTTACTATTTAGGAGCATTACTATGGCTGTTACCGTTGAAACTCTGGAAAAACTGGAACGAAAAATCACCCTGAATCTGCCCGTCGGCACGATCCAGTCCGAGGTGGATTCCCGTTTGCGTAAGTTGGCACGCACCGTCAAGATGGACGGTTTCCGTCCCGGTAAAGTGCCTATGAACGTGATTGCCCAGCGCTATGGCTACTCGGTCCACTACGAAGTCATGAATGACAAGGTCGGCGAGGCATTTGCCAGTGCCGCCAACGAAGCCAAGCTGCGCGTTGCCGGTCAGCCCCGCATCTCCGAGAACGAAACATCGCCCGAAGGTCAACTGGCCTTTGATGCCATTTTTGAAGTCTACCCAGAGGTCAAAATGGGTGACCTGACTGCCGCTGAAGTCGAAAAAATCAGTGCGGATGTGACCGATGCCGCGATCGATAAGACCGTGGACATTTTGCGCAAACAGCGCCGCACGTTCGCCCAGCGTCCACAGGATTCCGCAGCGCAAGACACCGACCGCGTGACGGTGGATTTCGAAGGCAAAATTGACGGCGAATTGTTCGATGGCGGCAAAGCCACGGATTACCAGTTCATCCTGGGCGATGGCCAGATGCTGAAAGAGTT
>CAJASG010000491.1 GCA_903944555.1 uncultured beta proteobacterium | reverse complement strand
CCGCAATATCAAGGGCGAATGCATCGGCTTTGGCGGACGGGTGCTGGGTGACGACAAACCCAAGTACCTGAACTCGCCCGAAACCCCGGTGTTCAGCAAGGGCCGCGAGCTGTATGGCCTGTTTGAAGCACGCAACGCCTTGCGCGAGCATGGCTATGTACTGGTGACCGAAGGTTATATGGACGTGGTGGCGTTGGCGCAGCTGGGCTTTCCCAATGCCGTGGCGACGCTGGGCACGGCCTGTACGGCCGACCATATGCACAAGCTGTTTCGCTTTACCGACGCCGTGGTGTTCAGCTTTGATGGCGACAGCGCTGGCCGGCGCGCCGCGCGCAAGGCGCTGGACGCCGCCCTGCCCTACGCCACCGATGTGCGCAGCATCAAGTTCCTGTTTTTGCCCGCCGAGCACGACCCCGACAGCTTTATCCGCGCCAATGGCAAAGAAGCGTTTAGCCGCTACGTCAAGGAAGCGACTCCCCTGAGCCGCTTTCTGGTGGAGGCCGCGCAGGAAGACTGCGACCTCAATACAGCCGAGGGCCGGGCCCGCATGTCCAGCAATGCCAGGCCCCTGTGGAGCTTGCTGCCCGACGGTGCCCTCAAACTGCAATTGCTCGGCGAGATCGCCGCGCAGGTGCAACTGCCGAGCCAGGAACTGGGCACGTTGTGGGCCCACAACAGCTCGAAAAGCCAAGCCCCAACCGCTGCGCGGAACAACGACTGGCAGCCAGACGACGCCCACGAGCACAGCCCCACCGCCAACACCTGGAGTCATCCACGTGACGGCGAGAACCCGGACAGCGGGAAGGGCAAATGGGAAGGCAAAGGAGATCGGAAGGGCAAGTGGGAGGGTAAAAGCAAATGGGAACGTGATCGCCCGGCTCGTCCGCCTTTGCGCGGCCCCTTGGCCAGCCGCGCCGACCATGCGACCCGCATCGTGTTGGGCCACACGGCGCTGTGGGCAAGCCTCAGCAACGAAGACCACACCATGCTGTGTGAACTACCGGCGCCTCACGGCCCCCTCTTTGCCTGGTTGGAAGGGCAATTGCACGAGCACGGCCCCCTCCTCTGGGAATCCCTGCGTGAAGAATTACGCGGGCACGAAGCACAAGACCTGGTGCTGAGGTTGATGTCCGAGTCTGCAACGCCCGCAGAACCCGCTGACGAGTCCGGTGCGGAACTGCGCGATCTGCTGAACCGCATGCTGGTGGAACGCATCAAGGTACAGCAAAACGAGGCCATCGAAGCGTCCAAAGCCGACCCTGCGGCACTATCACGCTACCGAGAGCTTGAGGTGCGGCGACTACAGCTTGCACGGGCCCTGTCTCAAACGCCTTAGTCAAAAAAAGGTATAATCCAAGGCTGTTTCGGCAAGAGCGACAGCAGCACCTCCGGGCCAGGCCAATCGTTGACACAAGTTCACAAACGGCCGCCTTACCGCAAGGACTGCATCCCAAATGTTCGCCCTCACATCTTGCCCTTGGGGAATTTGATTCCCGACTCCGCCAACTACACCTGTCGAGTCTTCGACGTAGGAGGCACTTGCTCTGTTCACCTGTGATTTTTTGCTGTCCTGAGGTTTTCCATGCCCGCACAAGAAACTGCCAAGCCTGTTCAGTCCCACGTCGATGTCCGATAAGAAAGCCACTACCGTGCCCGCAACCAAGCCCCCCGTCGTTAAATCAAAAGCCCTTCTCTTGAAAGAGGCTGCAGACGCTTTGCTCAATGCTGGAGCGACCGTCAAGAAAAAACCCGGGCGCCCACCCAAGGCGGCTTCTACTGAGACGGACGCGGCACCAGCGGCCGGAGCCAAGCGCGGCCGCAAGCCCAAAGCAGCGGCTGATACCGGCGGTGGTGACGACATGGACATGTCGGACATCGAGGCCGACCTGGTTGGCGAGCCGGAAGTGGTGACCACCGTCACCGGTGAAAAGGTCAAACCGCTGCGCATGAAGATCAGCAAGGCCAAAGAGCGCGCCTTGATGAAAGAGTTTGGCCTGGATGAGACCATCCTGTCCGAAGAAGACATGGCCAAGCGCCGCCAGCGCCTCAAGGCCCTGATCACCCTCGGCAAGACCCGCGGTTACCTGACCCATGGCGAAATCTCCGACCACTTGCCCGACAAGCTGGTGGATGCCGAGACACTGGAAGTCGTGATCTCCATGTTGAACGACATGGGTGTGGCCGTCTACGAACAAACGCCCGATGCCGAAACGCTGCTGCTCAACAACAACAGCGCCACGGCTGCCACCGTAGAAGAAGCCGAAGAAGAAGCCGAAGCGGCACTAAGCACCGTGGACAGCGAGTTTGGCCGCACCACCGACCCCGTGCGCATGTACATGCGCGAAATGGGCACGGTTGAGCTGCTGACGCGCGAAGGTGAAATCGAAATCGCCAAGCGCATTGAAGGCGGCTTGATGAACATGATGGAGGCCATCTCGGCGTCCCCAGCCACCATCGCCGAAATCCTCCGCCTGGGTGAAGACATCCGCGAAGGCAAAGTCGTCATCACCACCATCGTGGATGGTTTCTCCAACCCCAACGAAGCCGACGATTACGTGGCAGAGGAAGACTTTGACGAGTTCGACGCTGCGGACGACGACGACGGCAAGGGCGGCTCCAAAGCGCTGACTAAAAAACTGGAAGAACTCAAGCGCGAAGCCCTCAGCCGCTTCGACAAGATGCGTGAACTATTTGAAAAAGTTCACAAAATCTACGACAAGGAAGGCTACGGCACACCTGCTTACAACAAGGCGCAAAAGGCGCTGTCGGAAGAATTGATGTCCATCCGCTTCACCGCCAAGGCGATTGAGAAGCTGTGCGACATGGTGCGTGGTCAGGTAGACGACATCCGTAAGAAAGAGCGTGAACTGCGCCGCATCATCGTGGACAAGTGCGGTTACTCGCAAGAGAACTTCATTGCCGATTTCAGCGGCCGCGACAAAATGGGCAACAAAGTGGCCAGCCAGCTGCTGAACCTGAAATGGATCGAAAAGCAAGCCGCCGCCGGCAAACCCTGGAGCGCGGTTATGGCGCGCAACATCCCGCCCGTGCAGGACATCCAGCAAAAGCTGACCGACCTGCAAAGCAAGGTTGTGGTGCCGCTGGACCAGCTCAAAGACATCAACAAGCGCATGAACGAAGGTGAGTCTTCATCCCGCGCGGCCAAGAAAGAGATGATTGAGGCCAATTTGCGCCTAGTGATCTCGATTGCAAAGAAATACACTAACCGTGGCCTGCAGTTCCTCGATTTGATCCAGGAAGGCAACATCGGCTTGATGAAAGCCGTGGACAAGTTTGAATACCGCCGTGGTTACAAATTCTCCACCTACGCTACCTGGTGGATTCGCCAGGCCATCACCCGCTCCATTGCGGACCAGGCGCGCACCATCCGTATTCCGGTGCACATGATTGAAACCATCAACAAGATGAACCGGATCAGCCGCCAGCATTTGCAAGAATTTGGCTACGAGCCAGATGCCTCAGTGTTGGCCGAACGCATGGAAATCCCCGAGGACAAAATCCGCAAGATCATGAAAATCGCCAAAGAGCCGATCTCGATGGAAACCCCGATTG
>CAJASG010000490.1 GCA_903944555.1 uncultured beta proteobacterium | reverse complement strand
GGCCATGTTGCTGGCTTCGTGCGCCATGCAATACTTGATTTCGAAAGAGGATACCGATGGTTGGTACACGCTTTACATTGCACTGATGACGGTGGTGATTGCCGGGACCACGGGCCTGTCCGGGCAATGGCTTTGGCCCAACTCGCCCAACTGGTCCAACTACGCATTCATCGTACTGCCCGTCCTGGGCGTTGGGGCCACCATCCTGTTTGCGCGGCATTTGTGTGACCTGGACGTCAGCTTCCCCAGACTTTCGCGTGGACTTGAAGTGCTTGGCTGGAGCAGCCTGGTATTGGCAGGGCTGAGTCTGTTTATCGACCGTGCCAACGCAGGCATCCTCCAAGCGGCTTATTTGGCGCTGGGGCCGATCATGATTATTGGCATCACACTGGCCGTATGGCGCAGGGGTAACACTATTGGCCGGTGGCTTTTTCTGGCCTATTTACCGCAGGGACTTGCCGTTATTTTTTTGGCGGCCCAAATGTTCAACCTGGTGGAGACATTTTGGCTGGCTCGCTATGCAATGGCTCTGGCGGTCTCCATTTCAATGCCGATGGTGCTGCACGCATTGCATTTGCGTGCGCGCAACCGCCAAGACGCCGAAGGCCGGGCCAGCGCGCTATCTACCCAGGACGCACTCACCGGACTGCTGGTCAAACCCTTGTTCATGACCCATGTCCAGGAGGCGCTGACGCGCGCCCTGCGTGACAGAGAGACGTCTGCGGTGGTTCTGGTTGAAGTGGTGAACCATGCGCAATTGCGCGAAGTGTACGGAGAGGCGGTGGCGGAACAGTGTTTGCTGCGCGCAGTGGTCAAACTGCACCGTGTGCTGCGTGATGTGGACCCCGCCGGTCGGGTCCATACATCCCGGTTCGGTCTCATTCTGGACGGTGTTGCCCCCCGCCATGCACTGAACGAACGCATGGTGAGCTTGATTGCATCAGGCCTCATTCCCCTGCCCGGACTCCAACCCGAGGTGACGCTGCATTTTCATATCGCCTGCGTGCTGTTGAATGAGTCCATCCCGGACCCCCGCACGATTTTGGAGCAGCTTGACGATATCCTCGACAACATGGCGCCCCGAACCCGAAGGCCGATCCGCTTTCTGGAGCCCCTGCAAACAATACCGGCGCCGATGGGCGAGTCGTCAGGCTTCGGTGAAGACGATACAGGCTCATTCATGGCGCCGCATACACCCGCCTGACGCACAGCCTTCTACAATCCCGCCATGGCAAAACCCTTTGATGTTTGTATTCGTGGAGCTGGCATAGTCGGGCGCACATTGGCCCTTCAACTGGCTGGCAAACGCTTGCGTGTGGCCATCACAGCCCCCAACACGACAACGGGGCCCGACGTACGCGCCTATGCGCTGAACCAACACTCCCGCGATCTCCTGGAGTCTGTGCGCTGCTGGCCTGATGAGGCCCACGCAACGGCGGTCAAAACCATGCAAGTGCATGGTGACGATGGCGGCAATGTCGCCTTCAATGCCGCCGACCAAGGTACCGAGGCCCTGAACTGGATTGTGGATGTCCCGGTGTTGGAGAACCTCCTGTGCGAGGCGGTTCGCTTCCAGCCCCTGATCGAAGTGGTGGAAACACCGCCGAGTGCAGCACTGACCGTGGTCTGCGAAGGCCGCGCCAGCAGCACACGGGAAGAATTTGGCGTCGACTTTGATGTAACCCCCTACCCCCAATGGGCCTTGGCGACGCGGGTGCAATGCGCCCAAGGTCATGCGCAAATTGCGCGGCAATGGTTCAGCCAAGGTGAAATACTGGCCTTTTTGCCTTTGGGCGGTGCGCAGGGGAACTTGTGCGCCGTTGTGTGGTCTGTTAGTCCTGAACGCGCACAAACTTTGCAAAACACACCCGAAGCATCTTTTTGCCAAGCATTGGAAGCCGCCAGCCATGGCGAACTTGGCGCGCTGGCACTGACCGGCCCTCGCCATGTCTGGCCACTGCAGCAAGCGCAGGCCAAGCGGTGGAGCGGCCAATCCGAGCAAGGCGCTTGGGTGCTGGCGGGCGATGCGGCGCACAATGTGCATCCTTTGGCCGGGCAAGGACTGAATCTGGGCTTGGGCGATGTGACGGAACTGGTGCGCATACTGGACGAACGGCCTTATTGGCGAACGGTGGGAGACCCCAAGCTGCTGCGCCAGTATGAACGCGCGCGCAAGGCCGAACTGGCACTCATCGGGCAAGCGGGGGATGCCCTGCAACAGCTGTTTGCCAACCCCCATCCCGCGCTGCAAACCCTGCGCAACTGGGGCATGAACAGCTTTCAGCGCAGTGGACCGCTCAAGGAATGGGTGGCCCGGCGCGCCATGGGCGCAAAGCAACATCAATCGAATTAACCTGCAGGTAAACCACTCAATGACCATGAAACTATTTATCCAATCCGTGCTGGCCCTCGCCATCGCTGCAACCGGCGTAAGCGCTGTGGCGCAAGAGTCAGTCATCCGCGAGAACATGGCAAAGCGCATCCCGCAGCTCAAAGCCATCGATGAAGTCACCAAGACCGCGATCCCCGGCGTGTTTGAAATTCGGGTCAACGGCAGTGAGATCTATTACACCGATGCACAGGCCAACTACCTCATTCAGGGCAGCCTAATCGACACCCGGCAACGCCGCAACCTGACCGAAGAGCGCGTCGACAAGCTCACCGCCGTCAAGTTTGAATCTCTGCCGCTCAAAGATGCGTTCACCATCGTGCGCGGCAACGGCCAACGCAAATTGGCCGTGTTTGAAGACCCCAACTGTGGCTACTGCAAACGCTTCGAGCGCGACCTGCAAAAGGTGGACAACGTCACCATCCACATGTTTTTGTACCCCATTCTGGGTGCGGAATCCACTGAAAAGTCCAAGGCTATCTGGTGCGCCAAAGACCGTGCTGCAGCCTGGCAAGACTGGATGGTGCGCGACCAGCAAGTCCCGCCCGCCGCAGCCATGTGCGACACCTCCGCATTGGCACGCAATGTGGAACTGGGACGCACCTACAAGATCACGGGCACGCCGACCCTGATTTTCACCAATGGCTCGCGCGTACCCGGTGCCATCGACGCCAAACAAGTGGAAAAATTACTGACTGAGTCCAAAGGTTAATTGCTATTTAAAACATAGCTGCTTACGCACGCTCCATAAGGGTTTCAGGCACTTTTTATGAAAAAAAATCAGCCATGTAAGTATGGTGTCTATTTCGACGTATCCATCGCCGACGTGCATTCCCACCTGTTCAAGGTGTCGCTGACCATCCCCCAGCCCGCCGCACAGCAGGTGTTGCGTTTGCCGGCCTGGATTCCGGGTAGCTACTTGGTGCGCGAGTTTGCCAAAAGTCTGCAACACCTGACGGCGCGCCAGGGCAAGCGTGCTGTAACCATTTCGAAACTGGACAAAGCGGGTTGGCAGGTGAGTTGTTCGCCCGATGTACCGCTGCAGGTGGATTACGAGGTCTATGCCTTTGACAACTCGGTGCGCACCGCATGGCTGGATGCCACCCGCGGGTTTTTCAAT
>CAJASG010000489.1 GCA_903944555.1 uncultured beta proteobacterium | reverse complement strand
TGTGCCCGGCTTCAAAGAGCTGGCCACCACGGACGCAGACATTATTCAGCAGTACATCCTGCCCGCGCGCCGCTTCATTGAAGCCGGCAAGTCCAACGGCGCCGACCGCTCTATGCCCGCGTACAGCCGGCAGGCAATGAGCGACTTGGCCAACCGGGTGACGGACACCTTGGGCCAAACCTTCAACCACCCCGGCAAATTGTCATGGTGGGACAAGTCGGTGGGCTCGATGTACCACCTGGCACAACGCAACGAGGGTTTCAAGCGGGTGTTCACGGCGGCTCAGAACTTCATCAACGATGTGAGCTTTTACGGTACCGAGTCCAGCGACATGGCTCCCAAAATTCTGCCCCGGCTGGACACTTGGGGCGATATGCTGAAAAGCCCGATTTCGGCCGCCGATAACAAGGCGATTGCGGCGCCCATCCTGCAAGGCACGCTGGACTGGGCCCGCGACGAGTCGGGCAAGGCAGTGGCGATGGATGCGCTGCACGCCAAGTACGACAAAATGAGCGACGGCAAAAAGGCGCAGATGCTGCTGAAAAACCACCTGGTGACGGCCGACCAGCTCAACCGCTGGCTGGCCAGTCCATTGGATGTGTACACCGGGGCGGTGCGCAGCCGCTTTGAAGCTGCCTTCCTGACGCCCGGCGTGGTGTGGACCGATAACGAGCTGACCAGCATGTTCCAGCTGACGCCGGCACAAATTGGGCTGTACCGCGAATTCCGCGCCGCCACCGACAAGAGCCTGGACACCATGGGCAAGGCCGATTTGCTGCGCATGGGGGGTAAAGATGTGGAGTCCCTGCGCGACATGGTGATGCAGGCCAAGGACGTGGACGAGGCTGCCATGCTGCTGCGCGACTATATGTTTTCGCTGGCGATGGCCGACGACGAGCGCAAGGACACGCTCAACGATGGCGCCAACGGCATGGTGACGCGGGCCGACAAAATCAACCGCCTGAAAAAGCAGGGCTATGCACCCTTGAGCCGCTTTGGCCGCTACACGGTGGATGTGGTGGTGGATGGTGAGCGCAAGTATTTCAGCCTGTTCGAGACTGCCCGCGCGGCCCACCAAATGGCCACCAAGATGCGCGGCGAGTTTGGTGCGGCCAACGTGGTGCAGGGCACCCTGAGCCAGCGCGAATTCGAGCAGTTCAAGGGCATCACGCCCGAGAGCTTGGAGATTTTCGGCAACATGCTGGGCCTGGACTCTACCGGGGACCAAGCGCAGGACAAGGTATTCCAGACCTACTTGAAGCTGACCAAAGCCAACCGCTCGGCCTTGAAGCGACTGATTCACCGCAAGGGTGTCGCCGGCTACAGCGACGATGTGGGCCGGATGCTGGCCGCCTTTGTCTACTCCAATGCGCGCCAAACCGCTGCGGCGCTGCACATGGGCGAGCTGGGCGAAGCCGTGAACCAAATCCCGAAGGGGGAGGGCGAACTAAAAGACGCGGCCATCGAGCTGGCCAGCTACATCAAGGAGCCACGCGAAGAAGCGCACGCCCTGCGTGGCATGCTGTTTGCGCAGTACCTGGGGGGCTCGGTGGCGTCGGCCTTTGTCAACTTCACCCAGCCATTCACGGTGTCGTTTCCGTACCTGAGCCAGTTCGGCGGGGCAACCCAAGCCGGCGCCCAGCTGGTGCGCGCCATGAAAGACCAGCGCAGCAGTGCGGTGCTGGAGGCGGGATTGGCCAAGGCTTTGCGGGTGGCCGAAGAACAGGGCGTGGTGGCACCGCAAGAGGTGCACCAGCTGATGGCGCAGGCGCGCGGCATGGCGACCTTGAAGACCGGCGACGGCACTCAGGCGGGCGAAGCTATGACCTTCGTGGGCAACAACTTCGCCAAGCTGGCGCTGGGCTGGGGCAAGCTGTTCGGCATGGCCGAGCAAATCAACCGGCGCTCGACCTTTATTGCCGCCTACCGGGTGGCGGTGGCGCAAAAAATCCGCAACCCGGAGGCCTTCGCCACCAAGGCGGTGAACGAAACCCAGTTCATCAACAACAAGGCCAACAAAGCGCAGTGGGCGCGCGGCCCGATTGGCGCCACCTTGATGACATTCAAGAGCTACAGCATCAACTACTTGGAGCTGCTGCACCGCATGGCGACCCAACGCGGACCCGAGGGCAAGAAGGCGGCGGCCCTGATGGTGGCGATGCTGATTTTGTCGGCCGGCACCGGTGGCCTGCCCTTCATGGAGGATGTGGAAGACCTGATTGATTTCTTTGGCCAGCGCCTGGGCTACAACTTGGTGTCCAAAAAGGCCAAGCAAGCGTTTCTGGAAAACCTGTTCGGTAGCGTCGGTGGGCAGTTCATTGACCATGGCTTGACCGGGCTGCCGGGCTCACCGATTGATGTGTCGGGCCGCATGTCGATGGCCAACCTGATTCCAGGCACCGGGATGCTGTTGAAAAAGCGCGACCACACGCAAGACGTGGCCGAGCTGGCGGGTCCGGCGGGTGATTTGCTGCGCCGCGCCTTCCAAGCTGGTGACCAAGCGCTGGCGGGCGATGTGTTTAAGGCGGCGCTGACCATTGCCCCGAAGGCAGTGAGCAATTTCGCCAAAGGGGTGGATATGGCCCATTCCGGCATGTACAAGGACGCCAAGGGCTACAAGGTGTTGGACGCCACCGGTACCGAAGCCGCCATGAAAATGATTGGATTCCAGCCGGCCACCGTGAAGAACATTCAGGAATCCAACTACCTGCAGCAGCGGACCAAGGACTTCTACAACCAGAACCTGCAAGACCTGCGGGCCCGCATGGCCAACGCCATCTTTACCAAGGACGCGGACGAGCGCCAGGCGGTGCTGCAGACGATGGCAACGTGGAACCAGCAGAACCCGGACCAGCGCATCACACTGGATATGCCCTCGGTGCTGCGCCGGGTCAAGGAAATGAGCAAGTCCAAAGACCAGCGGATTGCCGATACGGCACCAAAGGGGTTGCGGGCGGCAATGCGGGCCGAATCCGCCAAGGTGCGCGAGTCAATGGACTGAGTAAGCGCATAGGATTAGTAAATATACTCTCGGACCGATTGCCACTGATTCATACTGATCAATAGGCGGGACTAATTTATCACTTGTGGTCTCGCTCGAAAAGATGAGAGAATAGCGACTATGGTACCCATTTTAACCACCCAATTTGGGAAGCTATATCAAGGCGACTGCCTGAAAATACTCGCATTGATCGAGTCTGAGACTGTCGACCTTGCATTTGCTGATCCCCCTTTCAACCTAGGAAAAGAGTACACGTCTAAGATCGACGATGCCCTTGCCGAGGACCACTACCTCACTTGGTGCGAGTCGTGGCTCATTGAGATGGTTCGCGTTCTGAAGCCGGGCGGAACCTTGATGCTTTGGAACCTGCCAAAGTGGAACTTACCTCTCGGGGAATTCCTTCGGAAGCGTCTAACGTTCCGTCACTGGATCGCCGTAGACATCAAGTACAGCCTGCCAATTTCCGGTCGGTTGTACCCGTCGCACTACTCCCTCTTGTATTACGTCAAGGGGGCGAAGCCAGCGATTTTTCATCCAGACCGAGTGCCCATCAGTTGCTGCCGCCACTGCGGTGGTGAGCTAAAAGACTATGGAGGGTACAAGAACAAGATGAATCCGAATGGAGTGAACATTAGTGATGTGTGGACAGACATACCGCCGGTAAGGCACGCCAAATACAAGAAGCGGGACGCTAATGCGTTGTCGTTAAAGCTGATGGATCGAATCGTTAGCATGTCTACTAACCCCGGTTCTCTGGTGCTTGATCCGTTTGGTGGGTCGGGTACAACATACATTGCAGCGGAGCTCTCAGGTCGGCGCTGGGTTGGCAGTGAATTAGAGTGCTCATCAATCGTCGAGCGTTTCGGCACCCTTGAGGCTGACCGTGAGCACATTGATGAAATATGGGCGCAAAAAAATAAACTGTTTACTGACGCAGATCTGAAACGTCGAGCGAAATCGGGGAAGCCTCTATCACAGGATTACCGAATCGAAGGCCGTAGTGAAATTGAAGAGGATGCATGCAAATGCACCTCCATAGTCAAGGGAGAATGTGTCGTGGATCTCACCTAGCAGGTTTGATCCTCTTGTTTTTACCTTCGACCGCACGGCCATCTTTGCCCGTTTTAAGGTATGGAAATTTCGAATCGTCGGTCAATTCGTCATGTTCGACAACAGCGATTGCAAGCATCCCATGCTCCACAGATGCCCCCATGCTCTTCCACATGCCAAGGTAAGGGGATAGTTCGCCGATGTTTCCTATCCGGTCGGTGAGGTGCTCATAAAGATTTCTGCTCGGGAGAATGAGCACACCAGCGTGAATTTTTTTTGCCGCCAACACGATACTCAGCTTATTCAGACTGCGATGGGACGATGAGATATTCCCTGTTTCCCACTCAATAGCCACACGAATTCCACTGGAAGTTGTAGTAACGAAATCAAAATTTCCGAAGGCTGAAGTTATCGGTTCGGAGTAGGACTCTAAAGAAGGGTAGAGGCGGAGCTCGGGCTTTTCCTCTAGGTTCTGCAGATCCACTTCGCCCTCTGCCTGCCACCCTTCGTCGTCAACCATGTGTTTTAGGAAACGACTTCGAAGGAAGCCAACCCCGTTGCGGTTCCACTGTTTTGATATCGGGTCTTGCATTTTTCGACGGAGAACGAGCCTGCCACTTCCACTCGGGGAGTCGATGCTTTCGATCGACCG
>CAJASG010000488.1 GCA_903944555.1 uncultured beta proteobacterium | reverse complement strand
TTCATCTGCTCCTTGTGGCGCACACCAAAGCGGTGTTCTTCGTCAATGATCAACAGGCCCAGGTCGTGGAACTTGGTCGACTCGCTCAGCAGCTTGTGCGTGCCCACCACGATGTCGATGGTGCCGTCCGCCACGCCCTTGAGCGCGGCGGTGATCTCTTTGCCTGAGCGAAAGCGGCTCATCTCGGCCACTTTCACCGGCCATTTGCTGAAGCGGTCCACCAGCGTCTGGTAGTGCTGTTCGGCCAGCAGCGTGGTCGGGGCCAAAAAGGCCACCTGCTTGCCACCGGTGATGGCAATGAACGCGGCGCGCAAGGCGACTTCGGTCTTGCCAAAGCCCACGTCGCCGCAAATCAGCCGGTCCATGGGGCGCGGGCTGATCATGTCCTGAATCACGCAGTGGATGGCGGCAGCCTGGTCGGCGGTCTCTTCAAAGCCAAAGTCATTGGCAAATGTTTCATAGTCGTTGGCGGAGTAGCGGAAGGCGTGGCCTTCGCGCGCCGCCCGGCGGGCATAGATGTTCAGCAACTCGGCGGCACTGTCGCGCACCTGCTCGGCGGCTTTGCGCTTGGCTTTTTCCCACTGGCCGGAGCCCAGTCGGTGCAGCGGCGCTTCGTCGGCACTGACACCCGTATAGCGGCTGATCAGCTGCAACTGACTTACCGGCACATACAGCGTGGCCTTGTCGGCGTATTCCAGGTGCAAAAACTCCTGCATCTCGGGCTCGCCATTGGCTAATTTGTTCCCCAGGTCCAGGTGGATCAGGCCACGGTAGCGGCCAATGCCGTGCGCTGAGTGCACCACCGGGTCGCCAATGTTGAGTTCGCTCAGGTCTTTGATCAGCGCTTCGACATCGCTGACCTGCTCCTGCTTCTTGCGTCGGCGCGTGGTCGGGCCGGCAGCGAAGAGTTCGGTCTCTGTGACGAGGTCAATGCCGGTCTCTAGCCAGCTGAAACCGGCGGTTAGTCCGGCGGTGGCAATGCCCAGGGGCTCGGTACTGGTCTGGAAATCCAGCAAGGACTCAAACGCTGGCGGGTTGACCTGGGACGCCCGCAGGAAGTCGAGCAGGCTTTCGCGGCGGCCATCACTCTCCGCCAGGATCAGCACCCGGTGCTGCGTGTTGCGGGCGTGCAGCTTCAGTCGCGCCAGCGGGTCTTCGGAACCGCGTACCACGGTCAGGTCGGGCAGGGTCGCAAATTCGGCAAACGCCGATTCACCCTGGGTCTTGATCGCTAATTGCGCGTGACCATTGGCCTCGGCATAAAACTGCTCGGTGCTTAAAAACAGCGATTCAGGCGGCAACACCGGCCGCTCGGGGTCGGTGCGCACCAGGCGGTAGCGTTCTTTGGTGTCTTGCCAGAAGTGCTGGAAGGCAGGTTCCAGGTCGCCGTGCAGGACGACTGTGGCGTCGGCCCCCAGGTAGTCAAACACGGTGGCGGTTTCTTCAAAAAACAGCGGCAGGTAGTACTCAATACCGGCGGTGGCCACGCCATTGCCAATGTCTTTGTAGATGCGGCTGCGGGTTGGGTCGCCTTCCAGCAGTTCGCGCCAGCGGCTCCGAAACTTGGCCCGCGCATCGTCGTCCATCGGGAACTCGCGCCCGGGGAGCAGGCGCACTTCGGGCACTGGGTACAGGCTGCGCTGGCTGTCGGGGTCAAAAGTGCGGATGCTGTCGATTTCGTCGTCAAACAGGTCCACCCGGTACGGCACCAGGCTGCCCATGGGGAACAGGTCGATCAGGCCGCCGCGCACCGCGTATTCGCCGGGGCTGACCACTTGGGTGACGTGGCTGTATCCGGCCAGCGTGAGCTGGGCCTTGAATTTGGCCTCGTCCAGCTTTTGTTTGACCTTGAAGTGGAAGGTGTAGCCGGCCAAAAAGCTGGGCGGTGCCAGCCGGTACAGGGCGGTGGTGGCCGGCATGATGACCACGTCGGCACCGCTGTCCCGGTTGCGCTGGCTGATGCGCCACAGGGCAGCCAGCCGCTCGCTGATCAGGTCCTGGTGCGGCGAAAACGTGTCGTAGGGCAGGGTTTCCCAGTCCGGAAACAGGGCGCAGCGCAGGTTGGGCGCAAAAAACGCAATTTCTTCCAGCAGCCGCTGGGCGTCCGCCGCATTGGCGGTGACCACCGCCATGGGCTTGCCTGCTGCTTTTTCGCGCTCCCCCAGTTGGGCCAAAAGCATGGCGTCTGCACAGCCGGGGGGATGGGGCAACGTGTAACGTTTGCCGTTTTGTAGTTTAGGTAAATCCATGGATGGCTTCGATTTTAGAATGGGGCACACCACCATGACCTCTACCCCCACAAATATCCCCCCAGCCCCCCGCCTTTGGGCCTTGATTCCATGCGCCGGCAATGGCTCGCGCTCGGGTGCCGACGGCCCCAAGCAGTACCAGCGCGTGGCCGGTAAAGCTATGGTGTTGCACACGCTGGCGGCGTTTGCCGGCGTGCCGCGCTTGGCCGGTGTGCTGGTGGTGGTGTCTGCGGGCGATGCCTTTTTTGACGCGGTCCCAGCCAATTTTGCTACTATTTTGGTAGCTGCCTGCGGAGGTTCCACAAGGGCTAGCAGTGTTTTTAATGGTTTAAATGCCTTGCTGGAGCTGGGTGCCGCCGCCAGCGACTGGGTGCTGGTGCATGACGCCGCCCGCTGCCTGATAACGCCCACCCAGATTGACGCGCTGATTGACGCCTGTGTGGGTGACCCGGTCGGTGGTTTGCTGGCCTTGAAGCTGCCCGATACTTTGAAGCGCGAGGAAGCAGGCCGCGTGGCCCAAACCGTAGACCGTGCCGACAAGTGGCTGGCCCAAACCCCGCAGATGTTCCGCATTGGCGCGCTGATGGAGGCGCTGCAGGCGGCCGGTGACGCCGTCACCGACGAGTCCAGCGCCATGGAGTTTGTGGGTCAGGCCCCGCTGCTGGTCGAGGGCAGTGCGCAGAATTTCAAGGTGACCTACCCGCAGGACTTTGCGCTGGCGCAGGCAGTGCTGCTGTCGCGGGTGGCTGCGTAATAGCGCTTGGCGAAAATTGGCAATCTACATGGACACGCAACCATCATGAATATACGAATCGGCGAAGGCTGGGACATCCACGCGTTGGTAGAAGGGCGCAAGCTCATACTGGGCGGGGTGGAGATTCCGTACAGTAAAGGTCTGTTGGGCCACTCGGACGCGGATGCACTGCTACACGCCATTACGGATGCGCTCCTGGGCGCGGCGGCCATGGGGGATATCGGCACGCTTTTTCCCGATACTGATGTGCAGTTCAAAGGTGCGGACTCTGCCGTTTTGCTGGCTGAGGCCGCCCGGCAGGTGCGCGAGCGCGGTTATGCCATCAACAATGTGGACAGCAC
>CAJASG010000487.1 GCA_903944555.1 uncultured beta proteobacterium | reverse complement strand
GTCCGCGTTGATCGGCCGCACCCATGCCTACCCCCAACGCAAAGTGTCCGGGTCAGTACATGTCCGGTGAGGTGGCAAGATTGGGTGACGCCAGCACCCCTGTGCCGGCGCGTTGGTCAAATCCGCTCTGGCCCGCCTCCGGCTTCCAAGGACTCGCGGCACCATAAGACCGGCACATACACTGCCTTGCAAGTGAAGCCATGCAGTTCACAGGTTGCCTGGTCGGCCATTGCAAAGAATGGACCATCCCGGGCAGCTCTCGCGGTAGCCAGTGCCAACTCTGCGTCGCTATAGAACAGTGACGGCTGGTACGAGTCGACCGATGCGACGGCGGCATTGGCGCTGTCCAAGTGGTCGGCGTCACAGTAGTAGCCTCCCATTGCGACCGTGTTGCCTGCGCACATGAGGACAGTAAAGAATTCGCCCGTGCCTCCGTCGTAGCCACAGTGCCCTTCTTGCCCAACCAGCTGGCTGTACGGCAGCCACAGCGAAACCCCGTGAATCGACACCCCTGCCTTGAAGACTGCATAGGTATCTTGCTGGCGCAAATCAGTCGTGGTCCAGTTCACTGCTTGCGGGCGTTGGCTGGCCAGTGCGGCGCAGTATGGCTCCAGCTCAGACGGCAGCAGCACTACCAGTGCGCGCGCGCTGCAGCAGGCGCTATCGAGAATGCCTTCGAGCTCACTGCTCAAAATGGTGACTGCGACAGCACGCGGCGCTGGCGATTCAGATGCCACTGCCTGCCTGCAAGCTTGTTCGAGCGAGTCGAGGTCCAGCAGCCATCGCCGAGCCTCTTGGCGCGCAAGAATGGCGATACCTCTACCATGGCGATGGTCTTCGCGTTTTGATGCTGTGCTTGGAACGAAAGGCTGGGGCTGATCCCAACCTAGGGCAGATGCAGGTGACAGGTCCAAGGCTGCCTGGGCCACAGTAGATAGGGAAGACTCCTTGGATACACCTGCGCCTAAGGATGGAGTTACCTCGCCGCTCGCGTCAACGCTCCCGGTTGGCGGGATGTCATCGTGCCTGGGTTGCAGCGAGTCAATCTGCGAAAGCAAGCACCGGCCCACGGCGGCAACAATGCCAACCACCAGCGAGTTGCCCATCAAGAACGCACGTTTGGTGTCCGACAAGCCGGGCACCGCGGTGTAGCCACGTGCAAAGCCATTGAGCGCTTCCAACTCCTCTGGCACCAGGCGGCGCAGGCGTCCATCGGCACATCGGATGACATGCTTGAAACGCGAAGCGCCCGGCCCACCCTCGCCCGTCACAATAGTGCGCGAGGCCCGCTCCAGTGGGTCTGGAAACGCTACCGCCCCTTCGCTATAAGTGTATGCATGGCCCGAACGAGAAACGCGTTCTTTTACCTTAGCGCCCTTGAGAGCTTGCCATTGCGCCATCTGACTGTCGGGCACGTAGAACTCCTCGGCCACAGACCCGGTCTGGGCAACGATGTCACCCAAGGTTTTCGCCCGCTCCAGGCCTACCGCCTGGGCAGCAATCTCCATTGGTGCGGCACGGGTGCGCACGGAATAAACCTTCCCGTCCAGCATCAGCCCGCAGTTCTCGAACGGGCTGGAGCCATCCGGGCAAGGCTTAAAGCGCTCGGCAACTTGGGCACAGTCCTGACCGATATCAAAGGTCTGCATCGGTGCAGTCGAACTTGCGTCCACTGGCAGTGCTTTTGCCATGACACCCTGCTCCAGAACCCAGCGTGTCGCGCGGGACACAGCCGTCATCCCTGCGGCAGGTGTACCCGCAAGCTGAGCGTACATCGCGGTGCTGCGGTGATAACACAGCATAAAGACACGCCTGCGGCGCTGGCCAAAACCGTAGTCTGCCGCATTGATGACCCGCCATTCGACGGCGTAACCCAGCGCCGACAGGGACGCCAGGATGGTGGCATAGTCCTGGCCGCGGCAGGCGGTGGGCGACTTTAGCAGACGGTCCACGTTCTCAAACAGGAGGTACGGGACAGCTCGGCCGGCGTTCTGGAGCTGGCGAAGACACTGCGCAATGGACCACCACAGAGCCCCCTTGGCACCCTGTAGGCCGGGTGCATGGTTGGTCGCAACCGAGTAGTCTTGGCACGGGAAGCCGCCGACCAGCACGTCAACTTGGGCCTGCACGATGGCAGCAAACTTCTGGGGGTCATTGACCACATCCACAAAGTCCTCATTGCTATGGCCCTGCGGGCCGAAACGGTGGACATAGACTTCGCTGGCATGCTGCCGCTTGGTCGCGGGCTCGAACTGACTGCTCCACACCACCTCAAAACCTGCCCCTTGGGTCAGGGCATCCATTGCACATCCCTGCAGCGCGACACGCGCACCACCCACACCAGCAAACAACTCCATGACGCGCAAAGGCGCCTTCGTTTGACGTTTAGACACAGAACAACTCCATAAATCCCGAGCTGTCCTGCGGTGACGCAGGGGCTAGTCAGCCCGTTGCGTCGTAAAGCCAATGCATTTATTCGTTTTGCGATGAATGGATCAATCAATCCGTTTTTGATAGCAAGCTATCCAATGGGGTCAATGCTTTTGCGGCACTGACGGTATGGAAAATATTTTTAAAATGAGTACCGCACAGGTTTTATGGCCCTGTAATACATGTTTTTGAGGGAGTAATTTGGAACGCCGTCCCCTATGAATTGCGGGCAGGCCAATGGCCCCTTGATTCCATGCGGGGTCTGCATCCGGGAGGGCGACTTGCCCACAGCTTGCTGTGCCGTCATGTGGATAACCGCTGAGCTGGGCACAGAGATGCAGGTGGCTTGCGGGTGGCACCCACACGAT
>CAJASG010000486.1 GCA_903944555.1 uncultured beta proteobacterium | reverse complement strand
GTCGAGGATCTCGGTCACGGTGCCCACGGTAGAGCGCGGGTTGTGGCTGGTCGCTTTTTGCTCGTTGGAGATGGCCGGGGGGAGGCCCTCGATCATGTCCACATCGGGCTTGTCCATCAGCTGCAGGAACTGGCGGGCGTAGGTGCTCAGGCTCTCCACATAGCGGCGCTGGCCTTCGGCGTAGAGCGTGTCAAACGCCAGGCTGGACTTGCCGGAACCCGACAGACCCGTGATGACGACCAACTGATTGCGCGGAATATCAATATCAATATTCTTCAGATTGTGGGTGCGCGCGCCCCGCACACTGATGTTTTGCTGCTGCAAAGCCGTGGCAAGAGGTTTGCCGTCTGGAGATGAATTCAAGGTGTGCGCCGGTTGAGAGAAACCCACCATGATAGTTAAAGATGAGAGATAGCGGACAATGGACGGTTTCCAGTCGCCCCCTTGGGCGGATTTCGTTCCAATTGAGCAATAACTTGTACCGATCTAACTCTTCCGTTTCGGCCACTGCAGCGCCCATGGCAAACGCCGCAGCGGCCAGCGCACCACCATCGACCACCATGACCGCGCAGGAGCGCCGCTCCAGTGCGTCGTTGGCGCTCATCTTTGCTCTGCGCATGTTGGGTTTGTTTTTGGTGCTGCCGGTTTTTTCGCTGGAAGCTGGCAAGTACCCCGGTGGAGATGACCCGATGCTGATTGGTTTGGCGATGGGCATTTACGGCCTCACGCAGGGTTTTTTGCAGATTCCGTTTGGCATGGCCTCGGACCGCTTCGGGCGCAAGCGGGTCATGATCTTGGGGCTGCTTATTTTTGCCGCAGGTAGCGCGGTGGCCGCAATGGCACCGACCTTGACCTGGCTGGTGGCCGGGCGGGCCGTGCAGGGTGCGGGCGCCATTTCGGCGGCGGTCACCGCTTTGCTGGCAGACCAGACGCGTGATGTGGTGCGCACCAAGGCCATGGCCCTGGTGGGGGCGAGCATCGGTTTGATGTTTGCCTTGTCGCTGGTGCTGTCACCGTTGCTGAACTCGGTGCTGGGCTTGAGCGGCTTGTTTGCCCTGACGACACTGTTGGCGCTCGGTGGCATTGCTGTGATTGTGTGGTGGGTGCCTGCCGAGCCTCTGGAGCATGTGAACCAGGCCAGAGGCGGTTTGCGTGACGTGCTGCGTCTGCCCGCCTTGTTGCGTTTAAATTTTGGTGTTTTTATTCTTCATGCGGTGCAGCTCGCCATGTGGGTGGCTTTGCCAGCCCTGCTGGTGCAGGCCGGTTTGGCCAAGGACCACCATTGGTGGGTGTATTTGCCCGCCGTGTTGGGGTCGTTCGTCGTGATGGGGGTGACCTTGTTTCCGCTGGAAAAGCGGGGCTATTTGCGTGCCGTGTTTTTGGTGTCGGTCGGGCTGATTGCCGTGGTGCAGTTTGGGCTGCTGTGGATGGCATCCGGCACACCCTCGGTGATCAGTCTGGCGCTGTTGCTGTTTGTGTTTTTCTTCGGCTTCAATGTGCTGGAGGCCAGTCAGCCCAGCATGGCGTCGCGCATTGCACCCACCAACGCCCGCGGCGCGGCCATGGGGGTCTACAACACGCTGCAGTCACTCGGGTTCTTTACCGGCGGCGTGGCGGGGGGCTGGTTGGTGAAGCACACCGGCCCACAGGGGCTGTTTTTGGCATGTGCGCTGGGCATGCTGGCATGGCTGGTCGTGGCATGGCCGATGCAGGCGCCGTCGGCGCACGGTGCAGCGCCCGCGCCAAACGCTGGATAATCAGCTACTAATCAGGAGAAAACAAACATGGCATCCGTGAATAAAGTCATTTTGGTCGGCAACTTGGGGCGCGACCCTGAAATCCGCTACTTGCCCAGTGGCGAGCCCGTTGCAAACATCACAATTGCGACCAGCAGCAAATACAAGGGCAAGACCGGTGAGATGGTCGAGGAGACCGAGTGGCACCGCGTCACCTTCTTTGGCAAACTGGCCGAAATCGTGGGCCAGTATTTGAAAAAGGGCCGTTCGGTGTATGTCGAAGGGCGTATCAAGACGCGCAAGTACACCGACAAGGACGGCGTTGAAAAGTACGCAACCGACATCATTGCCAATGAGATGCAAATGTTGGGTGGACGTGAAGGCATGGGCGAACCCTCGGGCGACGATGGCGGCTCTTCCGGCGGTGGCTACGCCCGTCAGGCCCCCGCGCCGCGCCCTCAGGCGCCTGCGCAGGCCCCCCGCCAGGCCCCCGCTCCACGTCCGGCCAGTGGCTTTGACGATATGGACGACGATATTCCGTTCTAGACCCGGACTATTCTTGCGCAAGCGGCGTCATTGCCGCAGCGCACGAACAAAAAAGCGACCCTTGGGTCGCTTTTTTCATGGGGAATCCACCCGCGTTTAGAAGGTACGGCCTTTGGTGACCGTCTCGCGCAGAATTTTCCATTGCCCGTTCACATATTCCATGGCCAGTGTCTTTTCCACAGAATCACGGTAATCATCGGAGCCATATTCCTGCGTGAAGCTGACTTCCGAGGTCTTGGAGTCGCAGCGGGTGGGCGTGATGTTCTTCAGCACGGTGGAGATGCCGCCTTGTTTGCTGACGCGCTTTTTCCGCAAGGACTCCCACTGAGCCCGCTTCAGGTCAAGGGCGGGCACAAATGCATCGCTGTAGGACGCAAAGTAGCCATTGATGTCCTTCTTGTTCCATGCGGCAATCCACTTTTCAACCATGGGTGTGATGCTTTGGCAGATGGAGTTGTCAGGTGCTGGAGGCGGGGCGACCGGCGGCGCGGCTGCAATAAGCGGTGCGCTGACCGGCGGCAGGGCCGCTTTGTCTAACGTGAGTGGTGCGGGTAGGGCTGTATCGCACAGCAGCGCGTCATCGTCTACCTCCGCGCCTGCGGGCAAGGGCGGGGCTTCGCTCTGAATAGGGCGCAGTTGCAGGGCGGGTAGCAATGATCCATTAACTGCCAGTACCCGTGATTTGGATAGTTGGTGGTCTTCTTCCGCATTGGTCAGGGCCCGGCGGGCTTGGTACAGCTCGTTTTCCGTGTCCAACAGGTCCAGCAATGAACGTTGCCCGATATCGAATTGCTGCCGGTAAGCCTCACGGGCCTTGGCAGTGGAGAGCTCGTGTTGCGCCAGTAGTCCGATTTGCGCTTCAAGCTTGGCCACGTCGTTGAGCGCAATGAGCGCGGTTTGACGCACATCGCGGCAGGTTTTGTCACGCAAATCGAAGGCGGAATTGAGCTTGGCCGCGTACTGCCGAATGCGTGCCGAGTCACTACCGCCGCGGTACAGGTTGTAGTTCAGGACCAGTTGCACAGCGCTGTCGCGGTAGTCACCACTGACACCGCTGCGATTTTTTTCCATACTCTGGCTGGCGCGAAACTCCAGCGAAGGGTAGTTCGGTGATTCCCGCAATTGGGCATCGGCCCGGTAGGCCCGAACGGTGGAGACGGCGCCCAAAAAGTCGGGGTTGCTGCGGACCGTGTTCACGATGAAGTTGTCGCGCGATGGCAGTAACTTTGTCAGGTTGGGCGGGGGCTGCAGAACTTCGGCAGGGGCCTCGCCTACTAGCCGCTGGTAGCGGGTGGAGACGTCATGCAGATTGCTCGCTTCGGTGAGCCAATTGGATTCGGCCAGCGCCATGCGCCCTGCTGCTTGCTCCAGATCGACGCGGCGCCCTACACCCGCCTTCACGCGGCTTTCCAGGCGGCCGTGGACATCGGCATGGGTCGCATAGTTGTCGCGCGCCAAGGTCACGAGTTCCCGGTACCGACGCACGTCGATGTAGGCGCGGACCACTTCCAGTGCGAGTTGGTCACTGGCCGAAAGCAGCTCGTAATACGAGGTCAGGCGCGAGTGACCCAGTCGACGCACGTCCGTGCTGGTGGAAAACCCGTCAAACAGCATCTGGCGCAGCTGCAGCGTGGTTGTTGAATTGTCATAATCGACAGCAGAGGCTACCCCGGGGGTAAGTGAGTTTTTCCTGCCGGTGTCCGCTGACAAATCAATTTTTGGAAGCCATCCCCCTTTGGCCGCATCCTGCTCACCCGTGATTGCAAGGAGATTCTGGTGTTTGAAGCGGATTTCGGGATTTTTGAGAATGGCCCGTTCAACCGAGTCCTTGAGGGAGTTTGCAGGTTGTGCCCACGCTGCTCCACTGACCACGATCACGCTTATGGCGGACAGGGCGAAAAGTTTTTTGTGCATTCAGATTTTGAGTCGGATTTAATTTGCGGAAAATCTGTCGACACGGTGCGTTTGGTCAACGCAGCTATGCTCGCAGGGTATCCGCCAGTTGGCATCGATTTTAGTTTTCAGGTGGCGCTCGGTGTAAAAATATGTGTGACAAATTCCCGGAAATCAGGATTTATATGGCTTTCTTGTATTCCTGCCAGTGTCTGAGCGCGTCATAGCGGGCCCCTGCATGCGGGTTCTCCCACTTCATCTGGCGCGCACGATTGGCGTCATCAGCCTCTTCCTTGCATGCATTTGGCTTGCATTGACGGTGCATTCGGCGGTCAACTTCGACCAATTCCTTGCATCATTCACGCCGCGTTGGGGCGCCCCGGCCATGCCGCGCTATCTGGCTTGGAAGGATTTCGTAGCGTCCGGCGCGGGGAAGACCGATTTGGAACGGTTGAAGAAGGTCAATGAGTTTTTCAATCGCACCACCACCTTTGGCGACGATTCCGTTGTCTGGGGTCAATCGGACTACTGGGCGACTCCGCTGGAGACTTTGGGCAAGGGCGCCGGGGATTGTGAAGATTTCGTCATTGCAAAGTACTACACCTTGCAACTGGTGGGAGTGCCAGCCGAGAAGCTGCGCCTGACCTACGTGCACGCCCGCACTGGCGCGTCGTCCGCAACGCCCACACAAGCGCACATGGTGCTGGCGTACTACGGGGAACCGGACGACGAGCCTCTGGTGTTGGACAACTTGGTGGGCGATGTGCGGTTGGCATCCCGTCGGCCGGACTTGTCCCCCGTGTTCAGTTTCAATGCGCAAGGTATTTTTTCCGGCGCGTCGAACAAAGAAATTGCACCCGCAGTGGGGGCGGGGCGCTTGTCCCGCTGGGAAGACTTGCTCAAGCGTACGCGCGCTGAAGGCTTTTGAAAAATATTGGGAATCCAGGAGAATTTTATGTCGATGTACCGCCAACTGTGGCTCGCAATTATTGTCAGCACCTTGCTCTCCATGGGGGGCGGGCTGCTCGCGTCGCTGTTGAGTGCCCGTGGGTATTTGGAGTCGCAGTTATCCATCAAAAATACCGACAATGCCACCGCGTTGGCGCTGTCACTCAGCCAGAGTAATCCAGACCCGGTCATGGCGGATTTGGTGGTTGCGTCGCTGTTTGACAGTGGGCATTACGAGTTGATTCGCATCACCGATCCCAAGGGCAATCTCATCACCGAGCGTACCGCGCCCACGGGTGATTTGGATGCACCGGGCTGGTTCGTGAAAGCGCTGCCGTTGCAGGCAAGTGCGGGTATTGCACAAGTCAGCAGTGGCTGGAAACAGTTTGGCACGGTGACCTTGGTAAGCCACAGCCGGTTTGCGTACGGGGCGTTGTGGAAGAGTGCGTATGACATGGTGTTCGCCTTGTCCCTTGCGGGGCTCGTGGGGGGCTATTTGGGTGCTTTAGTGCTGCGCCGCCTGAGGGGGCCATTGGATGCGGTGATTGACCAGGCGCAAGCTATTACGCAGCGCCGCTTTGTGAGCATTGAGTTGCCCGCAGTGCCGGAACTGCGGCAACTGGCTGTGGCAATGAACGCCACCGTGGGGCGGCTCAAGGCGATGTTCGAGGAAGAAGCGGGTCGGCTGGAAACGGTCCGGCGTGAGGCCAACTTCGACTCGCTCACCGGGCTAGCCAATCGCACCCATTTCATGGCCCGATTGCGCCAGTCATTGGAATCAGAGGACTCCTTAGGGGGATCATTGCTATTGATCCGCTTGGCTGATTTGGTGGGCATCAACCGCCGTCTCGGCCGCGGGGCTACTGATGATTTTTTGCGGCAAGTGGGCGGTGTCGTTGATGCGTGTGCAGCCCAGTCGCCTTCCAATGTTGCGGCGCGTTTGAATGGCGCTGACTTTGCGGTGTTGCTGGGGCATGGAGTAGATGCCCGAATGGCTGCGGATGCTTTGTTGGCGGCGCTGGTTGAAGTGGCGACGCCGTTTGTCGAGGGTCATGCGATTGGCTGGATTGGTGTGGGTCGGTTTAAGCAAGGCTCAGACATGGGCGCCTTGCTGGCCCGCGTGGATACAGCCTTGGCAGGGGTAGAAGCAGAGGGTGCCAACGCTGTGCGCGAGGTGCCCATGGATGAAGACGATGAAATGCCACGGACAGCCGAGCAGTGGTCCGTCATGATTCGCCGTGCGTTGGAGCACGGATGGGTGCGGTTGATTTCCTTTCCTGTCGTGGATGCGCAAGGCAAACTCTCGCACCGTGAATGCCCCTTGCGCTTGATGTTTGACGAGAAGGGCGAGTGGTTGCCTGCAGGACGATTTTTGCCTGTGGCAGAACGACTGAAACTGACTCCAGCGCTGGATTTAGCTGCTGTGGCGTTGGGTCTGAAAGAACTGCAAGCGCATCCACAACTGCAGGGCTTAGCCATCAATTTGTCAGCCAGTTCTGTGGGGGAGGCGGTTTTTCGAACAGAGCTTGTGACCCTTTTGGCTGGTCAAAAGGAAGTGACTTCGCGTCTTTGGCTTGAGGTCGCAGAGGCCGGTGCACTCAAGCATTTGGAGGAATTCCGCGACCTGTGCCGTTCCTTGAAGAGCGTAGGTTGCCGCGTTGGGCTAGAGCACTACGGACACCAGTTCAGCCAGATTGGCCTGCTACATGACATGGGGCTGGACTACCTGAAGGTCGATTCCAGTTTTGTACGCGGCATCGACAACAACGCGGGCAACGTCGCCTTCCTCAAAGGATTGTGCAGTATTGCGCACAACATCGGCCTGCAAGTCTTGGCCGAGGGTGTGGCAACGCAGGCCGAGTTGGCAACGCTCATCCAATTGGGATTTGACGGCGCTACCGGCCCGGCGGTGAAAGAGGCAATTTAGTTGCCGTACATCGTGCGGCTTAGTCTTAGTCCGTAATCAACTTGTTGTTTGCCAGCAGGTTTTGAATGACTTGTTGGTCGTTGCTATAGGCCCCGATCAGATCCACTCCAGTGAGCGTAATGGTTTGGACATCTTTGGTGGCATCGAAGCCTGCCGAGAACTCACCGTTGCTGCTGACATGAATGACAGTATCTGCGCCAGATTTTTCAAAATTCAGGTAGCTGGCCAGATTTCCAGCGCCTGTGGTGTGATTCTCTGCCGTTAATAAGTCACGCAAATCAAGAACATCACCACCCGAGGCCGCTGGCGCGACATCGAACAGGTTGATCGTGTCAGCTGCGGGTGCTCCTTTTGCGCCTTGGTCTGCAAACTCCCATTTGAAGACGTCCGAGCCGAGACCCCCTGTCAATACATCGTTTCCGGCTCCGCCAATGAGAATGTCATTGTCAATGCCGCCATCAAGGGAGTCATCGCCAGCGCCGCCGCGCAGTGTGTCATTGCCAGCGCCACCTTGAAGGTTGTCGTTGCCAGAATCACCCAAAAGCAGATCGTTGCCGTTGTCGCCGAGAATTGTGTCATTCCCATCACCACCGTACAGCTGATCGTTGTTGGCACCGCCGTCGAGGGTGTCGGCACCCGCACCGCCTTTGATGATGTCGCTGCCAGCGCCACCGTTCAACGTGTCATCACCGGCGAACCCTGCGATTGCATCATTTCCGGAGGTGCCCGTGATGGTGTCAATCAATGATGTTCCCTGTATCTCGTTCGTCACGACGTGAAGCGTCAGGTTGCTTGAAGATGTGTCGCCCTGGTCATCGGTCAGTGTGTAACCAATGACGGTATCGGGGATGTCAGTCGCTGCGGCGTTCAAGTTGACCGCATTGAAGGTGATCCCATCAATCATCACGCTCGCATTGCTGTTGGGTTCAATACGGATGCTTCCGATATTGCTCCAATTCGTTGGCAGGGGGACCAGCAGTCCTTCCGTCGTAATTGCAGCCTGACCCAGCAAATTCCCAAGAATGTCGAAAACACTGACTGCAATTGCTCTTCCTGCTTGGAGGTTGCTATTGGTGTTAATGTTAAGCCTGACATTTTGCACGCCTTGGGCGTAGGTGGCTGCATTGAAATTGATGATCAGCGTTTCCAAATTATTGGTGTTGACGGTGGTATCGCCACCGCCAGTGACGCCAACGCCTGACCCGCTATAGTCCAGTGCTCCATTGGGCGCACTGATCGATCCTGTTCTAGTCACGGCTTGCAACGTCAGACCGCCGGTTGTTACTGCAGCAGCATTGGTGAAGTTGACGGTCTTGTCTGCAACCTGGGTCGGCCCTGTGGTTTGTGCAGTTGGCGGCGTGTATTTGTAGTACCCGTCACTGTGGAACACCAAAATGTTGGTTACATCTGTTGAACTCGTCCAGGTGAGTTCTTTTGTGGCCGTAACGGTGTAAGTGCCGCCGCCTAGTGTGCCCGTACTCGGCGTCGCAAGGTTGAACGTGGCGCCGTTGAAGACTATCGATGTCACCTTCGCGTTGTCGACCGCATTGTCAGTCCCCGCGCCAACGCTGAAAACCGATACGGATTGGTTTGCGCCATCGGTGCTGATGGCGTTCAGGACGTTGCCATCAAAGAAAGTATTCTTGGGCAGCAAGGTGTCCCTGTCTTCGTAAGCGACAGGTTTGCCATTCACGATCTTGATGGTTTCAATGGAAGACGATACATCGCCATCGTTGTCTCTTACGCTAAACCCGATGTCAAACTGGTCGCCGCTAACTGCTGCTCCTTGGGTGTAGTAGGAGTAATCGCCATTGCTGAAATTGAATACCAGTGTCCCCTTGGTAAACCCACTGCTTGCGTTCAAAGTCAGGGAGCTGCCACTGACCGTGACGATCGTGTGGGTGCCGGTTCGGTAGAAATTGTCGTACGTGATTTGTGTGCCGTTATAGGTGAACCGAACGGTAGTGTCTGGTTCGGTGCCGGCATCATTGCTGTCGAGCAACAAATCAATGTATTGAACAAAGCCACCGTCTGCGCCGATTTTTACATACGGGTTGCTGCCACTGGTCCCCACATTTCCGCCAAAGGATGGAGGAATAGTGGCCGTCAGGGCCGCAGATAGCGCGTTCAAGTCATTGACCAAAATCGCTGGATCCTTCACATTGCTGGCATCCGCGTCAACGTTGTGGATGCTGTTGAGTGGTGCTGTATTGCTGATGCCACCGCCAATGCCGATAGCATAGGATTTGATGGACGGGTTGTTTGTCAAGAATTGGGTGTAGCTCAACGGATGCGTCGCATCCGTCTCTGTGGCCGGTGTCGCAATGCCGTTGCCTGTACCCATCTGAACGGTGGGGACCCCGTCGGAAATAAAGTAGGAAATATTCGTTTTGTTGGTATCTACAAGGCCAAACATGTCCTGAATTTTGTACAGCCCATCCTCATAGTTCGTGTTTCCCCCGTTTTCAGGAATGGCTGTAATGGCGGCGATGGCAGCAGCCTTAGTCGTCAAAGTGGCTGTCCCAGCTGTGGCTGAATCGGAAAAATACCCAACTTTGACCGATACACTGGCTGACTCATCAAAATACTTGCTCACCATGTCGATCATTGCTTGCTTTGCCGCCGCAATGCGTGTGGTTATGGTCGCGTTCCCGTTGGCATCTACCAAACGTACCTGCCCTCCAGATCCTTGGTCAATCATGCTTCCCGACACGTCAAGCATCAACACCAAGTTGTAGTTGGTGAGAGTGCCGGTTTGGGGGACCTCCACGATATGGCTTTGCGCAGAGGGCACGTCATCCACAATGGTGATAACCAAGTTGGCGCTTCCACCAGTGCGGGTGTACTGGAAGGTTTGCACGAACTCGGTGCCCGTCGCGCCAGCAGCGCTGTCGTTGTCCACGGTGGCGTTCAACGTGTACTTATACGCACCTGTGGTGCGGTCAACCACCAGCGTGCCATAGGCCGTCGTGCCCGTGTAGGTATCGGCTGATAGCGTGAATGTGCCGCCAGTGATCGCGCTGATGTTGCCTGTCAGGGCGCCCGCACCGGTGGTTGGGTCGTTGTCAAACAAATTGCCGATCACAACACGCTCCCCACCACCCGTGCCGGAAGTCAAAGCAGATTCGTAAACAGTGGCGAGATCGGTAGTGGACGCAAATGAACTCAGCCTGACCGTGGCCTGGCTGGTTGTCCCGTCGTCGTCGGTAATCGTATAAGTAAATGAACCTGTGCCAGCCGTGAGTGGCGCATACGTGTAAGTTTGGGTTGTCGCGTTGTATGTAAGGCCGGTAGGCAGCCCGCCGGTTGCTGTAATGATGGCGTGGTCCACCAAGTTGTCGTTGGCCAACAGTTGTGCTCGGGTGAATGTAATGGGCGCACCCACCAACGTCTTGAACGAATCGTTGACCGCTAAAGGGTCTCCATCGGACATCGGTCTAATGGTGATCGTCTCTGTCGCACTACTGGAGATGGCTCCGTTGTTATCTTTTGCAGTGAAGCTGAAGCTTGGCTTGACCAAATTGGCGTCAAGAGTACCAACGGGGCCGCTGTTGAAGTCGGCTGATGGTTTGAAGTAAAGCGTTAGATTGTTTCCGGTTGCTGCAAGGTCCGTTCCAGCAGTCACCAAAATGGTCAATGCAGCATCCAAATAGAGCGCACCGTTGGTGGGCAGTGACGATAAGCTGAAGCTGAGCACAGTTCCATCAATGTCGGTGCCTTCCAATACAACGGGGATGTAAGCCGCATCCTCATCGCCGCTGTTGGCCGAGCCGATGGCGACAGGGGCGTCGTTGGTGCCGTTGATGGTCACGGTGACGGTCTGGTCCTTGTACGCACCAAAATCATCGGTCACCCGAATGGTGTAGGTCTGTGTGGCGCTTTGGCCTTCCTTGAGCGC